>JAENYQ010000009.1 GCA_016841675.1 Desulfotomaculum sp. | reverse complement strand
TCTACAATGACAGGCTTAATGACAAGGTTTTTCACTTCGTTGTATTCATAGCAATGACACAACGCTGTACCACTTACTGAGTTAACGGTATAACCATGTTGTTTTACTCTGGCTTCTGACTTTTTGAATTCTGAATCCTGAAAAAAATAAAACCGCCCCGTAAAGGGACGGATTTTTCCGCGGTACCACCCTAATAGGACCAGCTTAAACTAAAAGCCGGGCCCTCTTTGGCTGCCTGTAACGGCGGCTACCGTACCGACTTACTCTCCTGTCAATAAATCAGGATTTAAGCCGTCGCCTCCGGGGTGATATTGGAGCGGTTCTACTGTCCCCGGCTCCCACCAAACCCGGGTTCGCTGAACAGTGTCTCCGTCTACTCGTCCCGTTCATCAGCTTTAAACAAGGAAGTTCCTTTTTTTAACACTGGTGCACTGACATTTTATAACTATACCATTATATATAATAATCCAGTAAGAGTCAATATTTCAGCCTGTCACGGGCTTCGGCGGCAGTAATACCCGCCACCCGAACAGTCTTATTGCGACCGGTATGCCCGTGGGCTATCTCCACCCTGGTTTTGGCCACCCCCAGCAAACCGGCAATAAATTCGCAGCAGGCCCGGTTGGCGGCGCCGTCCACAGGGGGAGCGGCCAGACGCACTTTAAGTGCGCCGTCCAGTTCGCCGGCCAACTGGTTTTTAGATGCCCGGGGCTGTACGCGTACCCTGATGGACACCCCGCTCAAATCTTCTCGAATATCCAGCATCCTGTTACCCTCCCGCTTAACGGGTTCTTCGCCACACAAAATTGGGAGATTCCATATCAGATGTTAGATGTTTTTTCTTAATCCAACTTCCAACTTCCAACTTCCAAACTCTAACCTCTAATGTGGGAGGTGTGTCCCCTTTCCTTTTGCGCCGGCAACTCGTCATCCCACTGGTTTTCCGTACCTGTGCCCCGAGCCTGTTCATCCGCCTGGGTTAACCCGTCGGCCAGTCCGGCGGCCACTTGGGTCATACTGAGTCCGGCGTTGAGCAACATATCGTGCGCTTCTTCATCCTGGTTCTCCATCAACTTCAGCTGGGCTTCCAGAAAAGCTCGGAATTTAACCCTGAATAATTTAGTCTGCATTTCCAGGAATCGGTACTCCTCCAGTATAGACCTTATTCGGTCTTCGGCTTCCACAACCCGGTAACGCGCCTGTTCTCGAGCATCACTTAAAGTTCGGGCTGCCTTTTCCCCGACCCCGCTAAGGATTTTTTCCGCCCGCAGCCGTGCCTCTTCCATGACTATATCGGCCTCGCGCTTGGCATTGCCTTTGAGCTCTTCGGCGTTTTTTTGGGCGATAATAATGGTATCCTTGATTATTTTTTCCATGTCCTGGTAGCGGGTCTTGGTCGCTTCGCTGACATCCAGACTTTCTCTCAGCGTTTGGTTTTCCAGGTAAAGAGCCTCGTAGTCGTGCACCAATTGATCCAGGAACTGGTCCACATCTTCCATGCTGTAGCCACGGAAAGCCCGTTTAAATTCCTTGTTTTGTATGTCCAGGGGAGTAAGCACCGTGAAATCACCTCCGCAAATTCGACACTGCAATAGTAGTTTAAATCATGATATGTAGACCTGCGCAATTACTTGAACTTTTTTAACAGCAGCGCTATGCGGCCCTTTTTGGTGCGGCCGCCGGCTTCGGCAACTTCAACTCGTCCCCTGCCCCAGGCGCTGAGCATGTCTCCGGGATTTACTTGGGCGGATGGGTCTAGACAGGGCCGCCAATTTAGATATACTTTTCTAGCGTTAATCTCACGTACCATTTTACTACGGGAAAGGCCGAACCCGTGCGCCGCCACGGCATCTAGACGCATTGATTGCACAGTGGTGCTAATATCCTTGGTCTGGGGCTCCGGGGGTTTTAATTCCTCCCGACTGATTTCCCGCACCGTCACATTTACCCGGCCAACCGACGTCAGTCCGGCTGTTATATAACCCGCTACCTCCCGGGCAGCCACCACTTGAGCACCGTTTTCACCCACCCAAATGTCACCCAGCTTGTCCCGCTGCAACCCAAGGCCTAAAAGCGCCCCCAAATAATCACGGTGACTGGCCTCGGCATATCTAAAATTGCCCTTGATTTCCAGGATGGCCAGCCCGATGTCGGGATTTTTAGCGACCAGAAAATCGGGGCATATAAAAACCCGCGACCTCTCCGCCACGGGGTGTCCGCCGTCGACCCTGGCCGTTAGGTCCGGAATCGCCTCAATGACCCGGGCAACCATGCGGCAGCGGAACGGGTCATAAAAATCGGTAGTTTTAGGGCGACGGTTTTTTAATACCGTATCCGCCAAATCCAGCACCCGCGCCGTTACTTCCCTTTCTTCCGAAGTAGCTGCCAGGTTGAGCAATTTCTCCCGGTTCACTATTGCTCACCCCACAGGATCATCAAATTCCAACACCGCTGAACAGTTTTAACACAACCACCTGAAGCACTTTCAGGATCAGAAAAACAGCAATGGGCGAAAAATCAAACATGCCCATGGGCGGTATATAGCGCCTGAAAAATCCAAGCACCGGTTCAGTAATTTCAAAAATAAACCGCACCCCGGGCTGGTATGGGTTAACCCTGATCAGGCTTAGTATGATGCGGATAATAATTATATAAATATAAACTTCAATAGCCCAGTAGAGCAGGTCAGCCAAACTGATAGTCATAAATTCACCTCGTCATTTTTACTTGTGCAGCGACACAAAAGATCCCTTGCGCAATCAAACGCACTATTTATTTTCCATCGACATCTGCCGGGAACGCCGGCTGGCATTCTCCACAGCTTTGCCAATCACGGCCCGCAAGTTCCCTTCTTCCAGGGCATAAAGCCCTTCGATGGTAGTGCCTCCAGGTGTGGTGACCAAGTCTTTTAGCACTCCTGGATGGCTACCTGTTTCCAGCAGCATCCGGGAAGCCCCCAGCATTGTTTGTGCTGCCAGAGCCAGGGCGATTTCCCGGGGCAGTCCGGCGCGAACTCCAGCGTCGGCCATAGCCTCAGCTATAACATACATATATGCGGGGCCGCTGCCGCTAAGACCTGTCACCGCATCCATCAGGTTTTCTGCCACCGGCACCGCCAGCCCCACAGCCCCAAACATAGTCAGGGCCAGCTGACGGTGACTTTCAGATGCCCACCTGCCGCAACAAACTGCAGTGGCGCCGGCACCCACCAGCACCGGAGTATTAGGGATTACCCTGACTACGGGCACCTTGCCTACCAGCAGTTTTTCTATAAATTCGGTGGTTATGCCGGCCGCGATAGAGATAATCGTTTGGTTCTCACTGACATGGCCGCCGGTTTGCGCCAGTACATCACCCATCACATATGGTTTAACCGCCAGGATTAATAAATCGGCATGGCTAACTACCCCGATATTATCCCGGGTAGCAGCAACCCCGTATTTTTTCTGCAGATGTTCCCTGCGTCCGTCACTCAAATCACTGACCAGTATCTGTTCGGGCGCTATCAAACCAGCTTTCAAAATACCGGAAATCATAGCTTCGGCCATGGCGCCGCCGCCGATGAAGCCAATTCTTTTATTGTTTAGCGGCATTTACGAAAACATCCTCCCCAGTTTATGGTTTCAGCCAGTTAAAAATACCCTTTTCGTTAAGTTGTTCCCCCAGGTCGCCATCTATTTCAATATTGCTTGGAACGGATAAAAATATACCTTTGCCCACTTTTTGGATGCTACCGTTTAACGCGTAAGTGATGCCCATTACAAAGTCAACCACCCGTTTGGCCAGGTCGGGATCGGCGTGCTCAAGGTTGATAATCACCGGTCGCCTGTTTTTAAGGTTGTCCGCAATTGCCTGTACATTGTCAAAAGAGGTAGGCTCCATTACCACCACTCGCACTTGACGCTGCGCATGCAGGCTTACCACCTGTCCACGATTTTTTCTGGGCTTGGACTGCTGGCTCCGGTCCTCTTCACTAAGGGCATAATCTCGCTCGTTATCGGTGTCCAGCGGCTCATCCTCAAAGCCCATGAAATTTAACATCTTGTCCATCAATCTTGCCATTTTAGCCCACCCCTTTTTTTAACACTTAGGTTGTTAATTCTAGTCAGCATAACCCTACACTTAAACCGTTCTCTCATTCTGACTCCGGACTACTGTTTTTAACCCCTACGGGCACCAAAAATAGCCGTGCCCAGGCGTAACATATTGGCACCCTCTTCAACCGCTACCTCAAAATCATTGGTCATGCCCATAGAAAGCAGTTCCAGGCTTCTGTCGGGCAGTTTTTCATTACAGCGCCGAGCCAGTATGCGCAGTTCCCTGAAAAACGGCCTGGTTTCTTCGGGAAGATCGACATACGGGGCTATGGTCATTAATCCTTTCACCTTAATATGGTTTAAATCCTGCAGAGCCGCCAAAAAATCCATTAATTCACTGGCGCTAATTCCAAACTTGGTATCTTCCCCAGAAACGTTTACCTGGATCAACGTTGGAACAATTATGCCCTGTTCGGTTGCCTGCCGATCAATCTCCCGGGCCAGCTTCCACCGGTCCAGGGAATGAATCAGTTCTACCCGGCCCACCACGTATTTGACCTTGTTGGTCTGCAAATGGCCGATCATGTGCCAACGCGCCCGGGGGGGCAATAGTTCGGCTTTAGTTGTCATCTCCTGGACCCGGTTTTCGCCCAAGTCTTCGATACCCGTATCCAAAACTTCCTTGATGCGGTCTGCCGACACATGTTTGGTAACGGCAACTATTCGGATATCCCCGGGGTTTCGACCTGATCTGCGGGCAGCGACCTCTATTCTGCTGCTAATATGCTGCAGATTTTCATGTACATTCAAAAAAATTAACCTCCGGTTCCCAGCCGAGCACCTTCACTAGCCCGGTCCGGGTTAATAATATAACGCAGCGCATCGCTAAGGTTACTGCCGGTAATAGACACCGTATCATCCAGACGGTCGTTGACCGATACCGGAACCCAGTTTACCCGCTGTCTTAAAGCTATATAAATACCGGGCTCCCCATCTTTGAAAACCACTGCTTCCTTGGGGACCAGCCAGCCGGAAAGCTTACGGATAACCAACTGCAAATTCACGTTACGCAGGTGGACAAACTCGTCCGGGTAATCACCCATCTCCACCACCAAGTAAACGTCACTGCCCGTTGATCTGACATCTTTAATTTGACCTTCTAGTTCCTGACCTTTATATACAAGATAAGCCGTTTCACCTGTTCGAAAAGCTTGTGATGCTTCGCTCCCCTGGTTATCCCATTGGATATGTATAAACATCGGCTGGAGATTATCTACAACTTTACCAAAAAAATGGCCGCTGTCAACCATGTTATCGGTTGGCGGTGCTACTTGTTCAATATCTTCAACCGCCAAGAGATCCAATTCACCAATCATTTCAGGTACCAACAAGTTCTCCAGTCCATCAACGTGGGTACAAAAAATACCCGCCCTGGGGCTCCACACTGTGCTCTGCCCCACACCTTTAATTTCAGCCAGCGGTGTACCAACCCTAAGTCGCTCCCCATCCCGCGCCTTCAGTTCCAGTTCTCCCGACGCCAATGCCTTAAAAGGCTCTTCGGTTCTGATTAGTAATCCCGAGGCCGGCACGGTTTCGGTAATTTCATCGCGGGCCATGAACCTGATGTCCAGCATCCGCAGCAGCACCGCACTTTTGGCCCAGGCTACGGATACCCACAGAGCCCACAAAAAAAGGCCGACTATGCAGAAGGTTATGATTAATGCGGGAATAAGACGGGCGGGGCGTATCTTATATTTTCCCACTCCGCTCCCCCCTTTAATTAATAAATGATTATTCCCTTTACTCAGTAATCCCCATTGATGAGATATACATTTTTAATAAACAATTGCGCACCGCGGGGGAGAGCTGTCATCTAAGAGCGTTAGCGAAGGATCTGGTTTTAAGATTCTTCGCTGCGCTCAGAATGACAGGCTTAAAAGGTTCTTAAGTTCTTGCATTCATAGCAATGACAAGACGCTGTACCACTTACTGAGTTAACAGTATCGTCATATTATTAAATAATGTTTGCATTATACTAATTACCCCGTAAAACACAAATTTCCTTCCTATAAATGCAAAAAAAGCTAAAAGCAAAGAAAGCCACTTAATTATCCCTTAGCGGACTAGAAAGTGGGTCCCTTTAATTCTAACCTATCAGCAGATGTGTTTCCCCTTTGCTGATTTTCCGTTAATTCAATTCCCGTCGTTCGCCTGTCACCAGGTAGATAACCGCTTCCCCGATATTAGTGGCGTGATCAGCGATACGCTCGATGTACCTATTAACGTACAGCAGATAGGCCATCTGGTATGCGTGAACGGGATGTTCTTTAACGCAAGCAATTAACTCGCGAAAAATACGGTTATAAATGAAATCCACCAAGTCATCCATGGCGCACATGGCTTTGGCTTTTTCTACGTTTCTGGTTACGTAAGCATCCAAACCGTCCTTTACCATTTGCTGCACAATATCAGCCATTTCGGGTATATACTCCACAGAATGGGCAGTCAATGCCCCGCCGGACAGGCACATGGTGGCCCGGGAGATATCTACACAGTGATCGCCCATGCGCTCCAGGCTGATTATAATTTTAATACCGGCCACCGCCATCCGCAGGTCCCCGGCCATGGGCTGCTGGGTTGCGATTACCCAAACACACTTTTCCTCAATTTCTAGGCACAATTGATCAATCAACTCATCCTTCATAATTACCTGCCCGGCAGCGGCAACATCCAGGCTTATCAGGGCCTGTACGGAATCATACAGGGCTTGCTCCACCAGGCTACCCAGTCTGAGAATGTCCTGTTGGATCTCTTTAAGCTGTTTGTCGAAATTATGTCTGGGCGCCATCGTTCAACCCCCTTCGCTGACAATGTTAGTGGAGATAAAAAGATCCTGCAGCCGGTAGCGTCACGGGTATTTCCAGCGGCAGAAAAATAGAAAAAACCGTGCCTTTGCCTACCACACTTTTAACATCCACCCTACCCCCGTGCCCCTTGATAATATGTTTGACAATGGCCAGGCCCAACCCGGTACCGCCCATGCCCCTGGTGCGGGCCTTTTCCACCCGGTAAAATCTTTCAAATATGCGCGGTATGTTTTCAGCAGGAATACCAGCACCGTTATCGGCCACATCGATTCTTATTTCATCACCTTCCACCAGGCCGCTAATGGTAATAGTACCGCCTGCAGATGTATACCTGATGGCATTGTCCACCAAGTTGATCAGCACCTGAGCCAAAAGATCCGGATCCCCAAAAAGCCGGGGCAACCGCGGCTGCAGACTGGCCTTGATGGCAATTTGTTTATCATCGGCCCGGGAACCGCAAACTGTTAGCACCTGGTCCACCAGAGTGCCAATATCCTCACGCTGCCAACGGCGCACCACCCGTCGTTCTTCAATCCTGGACAGGTCCAAAAGATCATCTACCAGGTTGGATAACCGGGCAGTTTCAGCGGCAATAATCCCCAGGAAGTGCCTAATCATTTGGGGGTCCTCGGTACCGTTATCCTGTAGAGTCTCTACAAATCCTTGAATTGAAGTTAGCGGTGTGCGCAGCTCGTGAGACACGTTGGACATGAATTCACTGCGCATTTGCTCCATACGTTTGCGCTCGGAAATGTCCCGCAGCAGCACCACCATGCCACCTTTGGTATTGCCCACCAGTGGTGTGGCCCGTAAAATAAATATTCGTGGTTCCGGGGAAATAATGGCTACCTCTCTGATCAGTTGGCTGTTGGTGGCCTGTACCCGCTGCAGCACCATGTCCAAATCAAAATTACGGATTACTTCGACTACACTTCGGCCTACGCAATCGACTTGGGGGATACCAAAAGTAGTTTCCACCGCCGGGTTGACCATAATGATACGCCCCTTGCGATCCAGGGCTAATACTACGTCCGACATACTGTCCAGCATTGCCTGGGCGCGGTCTTTTTCCGCGGTTATCTCGCCTATGGTGTGTCTGAGGCGATCAGCCATATCGTTAATGCTTTTGGCCAGATCACCAATCTCATCCTGGCTGATGATATTGATTCTCCGGCTCAAATTACCCCGGGCAATGTCCCGGGCAGCTTCAATAACTTCGTTAAGCGGGACGATGACCCGCCTATACAGCACTAGGGCCAAAAAGGCCGAAAATAACAATGATATGGCCACCATGACTCCAATGGTGATTTTATCTACAGCATATAGTTTTAGGAGCGTAAAAAAGACCAGGAGCATAAAAAAATAACTGGCCACCGGGCGCCAGCCTATTCCCTCTAGTACACTCCAAACTCTCAACTGGGCACCTCCCTGAATCGATAGCCTACTCCACGCACGGTTTCAATGTATTGAGGCATTCCGGGGTATTTCTCCAGTTTTTGTCTTAGGTGCCGGATATGCACATCAACCGTCCGGGAATCACCGGCGAAATCGTAACCCCAAATTTTTTCCAGTAATTGATCCCGGGAAAATACCTTGCCCGGCTCCAAGGCCAAAAACCGCAATAATTCAAATTCCTTGGGGGTGAGATCCTGGCGTTCACCGTCCACCAGTACCTCAAACCGATCCTGGTCAATAACCAAACGGCCAAGAACGATCCTTTTTTCACCGCCCGGTGAACGTTCCCCGCCGGTGGTACCAAACCGGCGCAGCCTGGCCTTAATACGAGCCAGCAATTCCCGAGGGCTAAATGGTTTGGTCACATAATCGTCGGCTCCGATTTCCAGACCCAATATGCGATCCAACTCTTCTCCGCGGGCGCTGAGCATAATTACAGGTATACTTCTGGTGGCCTCGTTTTGACGCAGCTGTCGGCATACTTCCAGCCCATCCAATGCTGGGAGCATGATGTCCAGGACAATTAAATCGGGTTTTTTAACCAAAGCAATTTTTATGGCTTCCAGGCCGTCGTAGGCCGCCAGGACTTCGAAACCTTCCCGCTCCAGGTTAAATTTGACCAGTTCTACAATGTTTTTCTCATCGTCTACCATCAGTATCCTGTACATGGATTAACCCCCGTTCAACATAATAAACGAAGCCATCCGCCCTGTCCGGCCACATTGCTTGCGGTGTGAGAAAAACAGGTCTTCACGGCAGGCAGTGCAATAACCCGATAGTGTAATATTTTCAGCCTTTATGCCCGCCTGCATCAAAACCCTGCTGTTCAGTTGCGGTAGGTCCAGCCACCAGTGGCCCGACCGCCCTTGAACCGTATACTGAGGTTCCCCGGGCAGGCATTTTTCCACTTGAGCCATAACCGCCCCATCCACCTCGTAGCAGCACGGTCCGATGGACGGGCCTACAGCAGCCAAAATATTCGGCAGCCTGCATCCGTGCCTTTCGACCATGTGGCGGACAGTTTTTTCGCCGATACGCAGCACCGAACCCTTCCACCCGGCATGAGCCAGAGCAACCACCCGGCGAAACGGGTCCAAAAAGAACAGCGGTACGCAGTCTGCGTAATAGCTGGACAGGGCTAAACCCGGCACCGCTGTAACCAGAGCATCAACCCCGGGCAAAGCGTCCCCGTTTGACCGGGCGCCCCGCCCGGCATGCGATAAATCAACCGTCAGCACTTGGTCACCGTGCACCTGGTCCGCCGCCACCAATCGGTCAAGACCGACGCCCAGCATGCCGCACACCCGGTCTCGGTTGGCAATTACGTTTTGAGGGTCATCACCCACTTTGAAGTCCATGTTCAATGAATTAAAGGGGGCTTGGCTGACACCGGTATGCCTGGTGGTAAACGCATGTGCCACCGCACTGGTGGCGGTAAAGGAAGGAATAGTCAAGGTGGTTAAAGAACCATCCTGTTTGATTATAAATCCCACCGGCATAGATTAATTTCCTTTCCAGATTACCCAGCCTGGCTGGATTTATCCAGTATCACATTAAGTTCTTTGAGCCGTTTCATTACCCGTTCCAATTCTGAGCGGTCCGGGGCAGAACCGGCAAAACTCTCCATTTTGGCCGCTACCGTCTGGTAAGCACTCAGCAAGTCTTCGGTCGTAAACTCGGAACCCGGGGTTAAATTCACGGTTTCCTGCCATTGGGGGGCGTAAGCTTCCAGTCCTAGTTTTTCCTGCATAAGCACAGTCATGGTTTTCAGGGCCTCGGGCTCACCGTGCACCAGAAATACCCGGCGGGGCTTGGTCTTGAACTCACTTATCCAATCCAGCAGCCCTTGCTGGTCGGCATGGGAAGAATAAGCATCAATGCGTCTGATATCCGCCCGCACTGCTATTTCCTCACCGTGAATACGGATGGAAGTAGCGCCATTTAGCAGGTGGTGGCCCTTGGTGCCGGGAGCCTGGTAGCCGACGAACAGCACCGTGCATTCGGGGCGCCACAGATTGTGTTTCAAGTGGTGCTTAATGCGCCCGGCGTCGCACATGCCGCTGGCCGATAGTATAATAGCCCCGCCCGGGAGTTCATTCAGCATCCGGGACTCGTCGGTGGTGCGCGAAAAATGCAATTCCGGCATGGTCAGCGGGTTTTCACCAGCTTTAATTAGTTTACTGGTTTCAATATCAAATAATTCAGGGTGCCGCCTAAATACTTCAGTAACCGCCACCGCCATAGGGCTGTCGATGTAAACTTTTACGGGGGGCAGTTTATCGGCTATGACCAACTGGTTGATATCGTAAAGCAAATCTTGGGTGCGTTCCACCGCAAAGGCCGGTATAACCAGGTTTCCGCCTTTCCGGTAGGTTTCCTCAATGACTTCGGAAAGTTTATCACTCCGGTTTTTGTCATTATCCTTGTGCAGCCGATTTCCGTAAGTGCTTTCAATAACCAGATAATCGGCCTCTTCTATAATAGTGGGGTCATGCACATATGGTTTGCCCGGACTGCCCAAATCGCCGGTAAATACCAGTTTAGTTTGGTTACCGCCTTCCCGAATCCACATTTCCAGGATGGAAGAGCCCAATATATGCCCGGCGTCCACAAAACGCACGGAAATATCTTCGTCCAGCGCTATAATTTGATTATACTGAACCCGTTCAAAGTTTTTTACGCACTGGTATCCGTCTTCAGCGGTATAAATGGGGGTAATTAGTTTTTTACCCGCCCGCCTGGCTTTGCGGTTGAGACGCTCTACTTCCATTTCCTGAATATGGCCGCTGTCGGGGAGCATTACTTCTAGCAGGTCAACGCTAGCATCGGTGGCCAGCGCCCGCCCTTCAAAACCGTCCTTGTACAATCTGGGCACTTGTCCGCTGTGGTCAATATGTGCGTGGGTCAGCAACAAGTAGTCCACGGTCTGGGGAATCACAGCAAAGGGCTCGTAATTACGCTCCCTGATTACCCGGGGGCCCTGAAACATTCCGCAGTCGACCATAATTTTTTTGTCCGCAGTTTCCACCAAGTGACAGGAACCAGTTACAGTCTGCGCTGCGCCGAGAAAAGTTATTTGCATTTGGTTATGCCTCCAGTATGTAATGTTGAGTTTATGCTAATAATCTTCCGTGTGCGTTTGTTTAACTTAATAGTAATTCACTGCATTAACCGACATTCCCTGCCGGGAAAGGTCAAAATCTAGTACATTGGCTGGTTAATGTTTGCCCACTTTTACAAATTATTCAGTTTACAGTTCCATCAAAGTCAGCCGTAAGGAGGAAAGGGATACAATAAGGGTAGGGGACACACCCCCGTCTAAGGATAGGGGACACACCTCCGTTTAAGGACAGGGGACACACCTCCTGCGGAGGAATGTCCCCAATATATGAATGTCCCCAACTTATGACTGTCACTAACGTGTAAATGTCAACGTCTGTATAATGTCCCTAACGTACAATGTCCCTAAAATACAATGCGTCAAATACTTCAACTGGATGGCAGCAGAAATCGTGTCGCTTTTTTAGGTCGCTGCATAAATTCTACCCTTGACATAAAAAGCTGCAGGTCATAAATTTAATAGAGGAAGGGAGTGTACAAAATATGCCGATTTATGAATTCCGTTGTAATAAATGTGGGCACCGTTTTGAAAAACTTTGCACTATGGGGGAAAATGGTGAAAAAATAAATTGTCCGGCCTGCGCTGCACCGGCACCCAAGCGGGTTATGTCAGGCTTTTGTGCTTGTGGCACAGAAAACGACGGTGGTGGCGGCGGGAGCAGCTGCGGTTCCTGCAGTTCATCCAACTGCGGCAGCTGCGGTCACTAACAAAGCAGCAGGGGTCAGGCCCTGCATAACTACATAACCTATACTAGAAATTAGACTTTTACAGTTATGCAGTTACGCAGGGCCTGACCCCCATGGAGTTTGAAAAAAGGCAGCCCGCTTTGCGGGCTGCCTTTTTTTCTACCGGCTGACGCAGACCATGTTCACATCATCAATGATAATACTGTTGGTGTTTCCCGTGAGCGGGCGGAATATGAAACGCAACTCGGCCCGGTCGGTACCTGCAGGCAGCACTCCGGTGGTAAACCGGAACTGCTGGTAAGTCCTGTCGGGTATGGAAGCCGATGTGAATGACGGATCCACCCGGCCAATAAAGCGCCCCGACCGGTCGTAAACATAAATTGCCGCTTCCAGAACATACCTGCCTAAACCTGCATTCCTGATTCTTTCCCGGGCCCAGAAGGTAATCTGGTAATTAAACCTGGGGCCTGCCAATACTGACTGACGCAAGATCGCCTGCCTGCTACTGTCCCCGCCCATTTCAGCGGCAAACTGACCGGAGTGGGCCAACCCGGAACGACGCACGTTGGTGCCGACCCAAAACCTGGGGGTGGTAGGATTAACCCATTCTTCAAACCCCGGGTTGGCCAGCATGTTGGTTCTGGGGCAGCGGCCCGGTGCGGGCTGGGGGGGGCTCGGACGGGTCACGACCTGGATCTGAGTTTGCACGAATCGGTTGCGCAGCTGCACAGCCACATTTTGAGCCCGAATAGTAAACGTATCCAGGGCTACAAAGTTCCCCTGCCTGTTGCGCAGATCCCAGGTAGCCGTGTAAGTGCGGCACTGGCCTGGGCGCAGCCTTTCGATACCGGCGGCCTGGGTGAAAAACTGGTCATCTGACCAGCGCCAGACTTCCCTGCCGTCACGCAATGCTGCTATATCAAAGCGCTGGCCGGTATTGTAGTTTAACTGGATAGTTCTTGAGGACACGTTACACTTAACAAAAGTGATCTGCACTTGTTCGCCGCGCTGGTACTGCCTGCGGTTGGTGGTTAGGGTATAACGCAGACCACCAACAGTGGTGGTGGTAAAAGTACCACCGACTGGCTGCTGCTGGCGTGTAGGCTGCTGCATTGTACTGGTGGCGTCATCAGGAATAAGCAACTGCTGTCCTACCCTGATATTCTCGGGATTGGTAATGTTATTCAGCTGGGACAATTCCTCCACCGTAGTACCAAGCCGTTGTGCTATAGCAAACAGGGTGTCCCCGCTTCTAACAATATATGTTTCCATTTACTGTCCCTCCTTCCGGCAAATAAGACTCTATACCAGACTATGTGCCGAAAGTTAAAAAGGTGTTCAGATTTTTTTTGTGTCTCCCGATAAATAGCCCTGCTTCTCACCCCAGGATGTTAATGAACTTTTAATAAAATAGTAATTGATAAGTAATTATTAGCAGTTAAGATGTAAACAATAAAAAGATAATAGAACATAAGAGGTGAAATATATGGATAAGTATGTTTGCATAATCTGCGGTTATGTTTACGATCCCGCTGAGGGGGCAGATGATATTCCGCCGGGAACACTCTTTGAGCAATTGCCGGATAACTGGGTATGCCCGGTGTGCGGTGCTGGCAAAGATCAGTTTGAAAAAGAGTAAACCGGGAGGGAATCAGGATGGCCTGGAGTATTACCAAATTTAACGGCACAGAAATTGTTCGTCTAGCAGTAGAAATAGAGAAGCAGGGGCAAAAGTTTTATGAAATTGCCGCTGCCCAGGTGGACGACGACGAGGTTAAAAAAATATTTGAGTTACTGTCCGGTGAGGAAAAACAACATATTGTTGATTTTGAAAGTCTGGGCGCAAATTTACCCAGCGACTTCATACTCAACGAGAGTTATGTGGGTGAATATGGTGATTATCTCAAAGCGTTGGTTGACAACCATGTGTTTAATCACGACAATATCGAAAAATTGCTTCCCAATATTAGCGTGGCTAGGGAGGCACTGGCAGTGGCATTTAGGTTTGAGAAGGACTCCATCCTAATCTTCCAGGAGCTATACAACCTGGTGGATGAAGCAGGCAAAGTAGTGCTGGGCAAGTTAATTGAACAGGAAAAACTGCATATCAGAAAACTGGCCACTGATATTGTTCCCTATAATTAGTCACCTTTAGAAACTATCCCCTACTCCTCCCACCGCTCACGCAAAGCGCAGCGGAAGCATAAAAGGAGCCCCATTGGGCTCCTTTTATGCTTCGCCAACTACACTACTATTCCACACCGCACCATTCCATGATCGCCAGTGCCCCCGGCGGCACTGCTCAATTACCAGGTCCGGTCCGGAAGCCCGCCGTGCATTTCGCCGTTCCGGATAATATGGGTCAGATCAATCAGAATTACATCAATACCGATTTTTCTAATCTTCTGCCACGGCACCACCACTTCTTCTTCCCGGCCCAATATACCCATGAGCCTGCCCCCACCGTGACCAGGCAGAATAATGGCGTTGATACGGCCTTCCTCCAGGTCGATGTCTATATCCTTGATGGGGCCGAGGCGACGCCCATCGGCCACGTTAATTACTTCCCGCATGCGTAGATCGGAGATTCTAACCACAGTAAAGCACCTCCCATAGTATGTATATGAGAGGCGCCAGCGATTCTGAACCAAAATGTGATCTGCTTAAACGAACACTATTAGTTAGGGGTTTTTGTGTTGTCATAGTATAAGTTATGGCAGTTATAGGCCTTAACAGCCTGTTCACCGCCCTGCTGGAGGTCATGGTCACCGTAAGCAGGTCCCGCCAATAGCACCATTACAATGATAAAAACCATGACTGCTGCTCGGTATAGCATACCGCCACCTCCCGGCCGGCAATTACACACCGATAACACTACATTTTAAAATACACGGTGTTTATATGTACTGCTTAAGCCTATATATGTTTACGCATATGTCCTAGAGCTGCCTTTTCCAGACGGGATACCTGAGCTTGGGAGATACCAATTTCATCAGCCACTTCCATTTGCGTTTTACCTTCAAAAAATCTTAGTGTCAAGATTAGTTTTTCCCGGTCGCTTAGTTTGCGCAGAGCGTCCCGGATGGCAATACCCTCCAGCCAATTGGCATCCAGATTTTTGTCGTCCCCGATCTGGTCCATCACAAAAATAGGGTCCCCACCGTCATGGTATATGGGTTCAAATAATGAAATGGGCTCTTGAATGGCATCCAAAGCAAATACAATATCTTCCCTGGGCATTTTTAGTTCTTTAGCAATTTCGTTTACCGAAGGCTCACGGGAGTGCTTATTCACCAGTGTATCACGCACCTGTAACGCCTTATAGGCTACGTCACGCAGGGACCGGCTTACCCGGATGGGGTTGTTGTCCCTCAGGTAACGTCTGATTTCACCAATAATCATAGGTACTGCATAAGTAGAAAATTTAACGTTCTGGGAGAGGTCAAAATTATCGATAGCTTTCATCAAGCCGATGCAGCCCACCTGGAATAAGTCATCCACGTATTCACCACGATTGGTAAAGCGCTGAATTACACTGAGCACCAATCGCAAGTTGCCCTTAATTAGCCGGTCACGGGAGGTGGTCTCACCACCTTGCATTGCTATGAACAGCTCTTTCATCTGGGCGCCGGTAAGTACCGGAAGCTTGGACGTATTTACACCGCAGATCTCCACCTTGTTGACCAGCATGTGCCCCCCACCTTTTTCCCCGGTATTTGCGACACTTCAACTTCATTATTACCCCGGGTATGTTGATTTATACATCGGTTTGAGGGATTTAGCGTTAGTTATTCCATGCGGTTGATTTCCTTTTTCAGTCGTTTGATGATCCGCTTTTCCAGCCGGGAAATGTATGATTGTGAGATACCCAGCATATCGGCAACTTCTTTTTGGGTTTTTTCCCGGCCGCTGTTTAGACCAAATCGAAGCTCCATGATGGTCCGCTCCCGACCGTTAAGTTTCTGCAGGGCCAGGTATAAAAGTTTGCGATCCACTTCTTCTTCTATGTACTTGTAGATGACGTCGTTCTCAGTGCCCAGCACGTCGGAAAGCAAAAGCTCGTTGCCGTCCCAGTCTATATTCAGTGGTTCGTCGAAAGAGACCTCGGTTCTGATCTTATTATTGCGGCGCAGATACATTAATATTTCATTTTCTATACATCGGGACGCGTAAGTGGCCAGCTTAATCTTTTTTGCGGGGTCAAATGTGTTGACAGCTTTAATTAGGCCAATGGTGCCGATAGAAACCAAGTCCTCAATGCCTACCCCGGTATTTTCAAACTTACGGGCAATATAAACCACCAGGCGCAGGTTTCTTTCGATGAGCACGCTGCGCACGGCGCCGTCCCCGGATTCCAAACGATGCATCAAAAATGATTCTTCGTCGGTGGTCAGCGGCGGTGGCAGAGCTTCGCTGCTGCCAACGTAGTATACTCCTGGTTTCACACCCAGCCATGACAATATTTTTACCAGGGTCAGGCGCATGATCAGTTTAATCTTCCAAAGCTGTTTCAAAGATTTCCCTCCCCCGGCGGGCGCCATCTGCGGCACCCGGATTTTAACGTCCCCACTTGAATAGGGGACACACCAACAAGTGTTTAGCGCCCGTCATAGCGTTTGTACCGCTACCCCATCAGGCTATTGTCCAGCAAGGCCGGCGGGACCAGTGCCCGGCAAGGTGTTTCGCCGTCCAGGCGCTCACCGCACAGGGCTACTACCACCCGACCGGTGCGGTAGATGTGCCCGCCCTGATTCAATTCAACTTCATCGGGACGAAATGCCACCAGCCATCCGCTATCCCTGCCCACAGACCGATAAGGAATTAGACGGAAATGCCCGCTGGTGATTTCATCACCCAATTCCCCCAGCACTGCGGCGCCCTGATCCGGGCCGTATTTTTCAACAGCATCCCTGACCCTTTGGGAGAGGAGTTCCTTTAACGACTCATACTCCGCAATCAACACCGGATTACCGGTCAACGGATCGCTCAGGCTGTTGCCGGTATCTAAAAGCGCCGGAAGCCGCACGGTCTGCCCGCCAAAGCTTATGGCCAGGTCTGACTTGAGTAGGGGCAACATCATTCTTTTCCTCATTTGTGCCGGCACGACCCGGCCCAGAGACCAAAATATGACCATTGAAAGTAGTATGCCGTACCACAGATAAGCATCCACCGCTTGCATAACCCCGGCTATAATCCCTCCTGCATACCTGGGCTGCAGAAAACTAATCACTCCCTGCACAGTGCCCCCCAACGCAAAGGTGGCCAAGTAAAAATACCCCAGCAGAATTATCGCTTTGACCGGCGGGCGGGGCCAAAAGGCGGCGGATACCATAAGTAATGAAGCCATGAGCTTATATCCAGGAGCCAACAAACCATGCCAAGCCGGGATAAAAAGCACCAGCGAGTAAAATGCCCCCAGAGAGGCACCGCCCAGTAAACGCCAGCGGTTGTGGGAAATACCGCCCAACTTCGCGGCAGCCCAAAGGATCATATAATTCATAACCAGGCTGCCCACAAACACCTGGTCTACGTATACTGCGTAAGTAGGCATAATATTCCTTACCCGGGCGGGACAAAAGGTCCCTGTTACCATTGATATGGCCCGTACCTTGTGTTTATGCAGTCATGGTCTTTGATCTTAAAAAATGCTGATTCCTAACTCATGAGTAGTTATAAAAAAGCAATAAAAAAAGCCCCGGCTTAATTATACACGCCAGGGCTGGCAAAATTTGTTATTTACTGTCTGTAAAATCCATTTTCCCTCGACACTATTTGCGGCGCAGAAAAGCGGGAATATCAAGCTCATCATTAGAGGATACAGGTTTAATTTCTACTTCTCGATCAGCTTTTTTGGTTTTTTGCACTCGAGATAAAATGCGCTGGTCGAAACCGGTGGCGATAACAGTCACTGTTATATCATCTTCCATGCGTTCATCAATAACGGCGCCGAAAATTATGTTAGCCTCGGGGTCGGCAGACTGGAAGATAATATCTGCGGCCTCGTTCACCTCGAACAAACCCAGTGAGTTGCCGCCGGTGATGTTTAGCAGCACGCCTCTGGCCCCCTCAATGGATGTTTCCAGCAATGGGCTGCAAATTGCCTGTTTGGCAGCTTCGGTAGCCCGATTTTCACCACTGGATCGTCCAATGCCCATCAAAGCGGAACCGGCTTCTTTCATAATGGTCTTGACGTCGGCAAAATCTAAATTAATTAAGCCCGGCACAGCAATTAGGTCTGATATACCCTGCACACCCTGTCGTAATATATCGTCGGCAATCCGAAAAGCTTCCATAATGGAGGTGTTCTTATCCACCACTTGCAAAAGCCGGTCATTAGGAATGGTGATTAGGGTGTCCACCTTTTCCTTTAGCGTTGTTATTCCCGATTCAGCCTGCTGCGCGCGTCTTTTACCTTCAAAAGTAAAGGGTTTGGTAACCACACCCACAGTAAGCGCACCAAGTTGTTTGGCTATTTCGGCCACCACCGGGGCTGCACCGGTTCCGGTACCTCCGCCCATACCGGCCGTGACAAAAACCATGTCTGCACCGCGAAGGATTTGCTCAATGTCTTCCCTGCTTTCTTCCGCAGCTTTTTGACCGATATCAGGGTTGGCACCCGCACCCAGTCCTTTGGTCAACTTAGACCCGATTTGGATTTGGTTGTTGGCCAGGGCCATCTGGAGTGCCTGGGAGTCAGTATTAATCGAGATGAACTCCACTCCTTTTAAACCGGCGTTAATCATCCGGTTTACGGCGTTGTTGCCCCCGCCCCCGACTCCAATTACTTTAATATTGGCGAACTGGTCCAGATTAAGTTCAAAATCAAGCATTACAAGGTGTCCTCCTTCTCGGGGATCATTTATCATTATCAAACATTCATTTAGAACAGTGGCCCGGTTACTGCATCCAGTGGCGAATGCGGTCCATAATACCAATTCCCAACCGGCCCTTTACCCCCCGGTGCGCAGGCGTTTGCCTGGCGCCCCAATGGACCAGTCCAAGGGCATTGGTATAACGGTAAGCATCTTGTTCAGTTATGTTACCGGATACCAACCTGCTAAAGCCTATCCGTACCGGCATGGTCAAATGTTCACTAGCCAATTCCGGCAGGCCGGCTAACAATGCCCCACCGCCCGTGATTACTACGCCCCCGGGCAAAGTATTAGTTATTTGTAGTTTTTGGATAAAACTGCTAATAAAATCCAAAATCTCTTCCACCCGGGAACGAAGCACCCGGTGTGCCAATTCACCCGACACATTGCGTCCAACATCGCCTGCAAGCGGTTTGATGGTAACAGTATCTGCCATGGGCTTTAGTCCGTAAATGGTTTTAATTATTTCTGCTTCTTCCAAAGTGGTATGCAGCACCAGGGCCAAATCCGAGGTAAGGTGGCCTGACCCTACTGAGAAGGACTGCATGCCACTGATAATGCCTTGATTTATGTATACCGCCCTGGTCATACTGGAGCCGATATCAACCAGTACTACACCCAGTTCCCGCTCTACACCGTCCAGTACCGCTTCAGCGGCGGCTATTGGCCCGGCAACGCTTTGCTTGACCTTTAAACCAGCCTCGGCAAAACACCGGTATATTTGTTCCATCTTGCCACTGTCAGCTGCCACACCAGCGGCTTCCACCTTAAGTTCCTTACCCCGGATTTCTTCGGGATAATTTGAGAGCTTACCGTCAATATAATACCAGACGTAAATCGGTTGAACAATTGAGTAACCGGCCGGAAGGTTCTGATCGAAAATATTCTGGCGTACTTCCAACAAGTCGCGGTATTTAAGCACCTGCCCGCTGTCAAGGGCAATTTTTTTGCACCCACGCTGCACCAACATGTCCGGGATATCCAAACAAAGATATACGAAGGATATGCTTATTCCCACCTTAAGCTCGGCGTCCGCCACTGCCCTTCTTACCGAGCCAACAGCGTCATCCATACTAACAATAGAGCCTTTATCAAATCCCACCGCAGGGGAGAAACCAATCCCCGCCAACTCCTGTCCGGCCCCCGCCAGGGGATTATAAACAGCCACGGTAATTCCGGACTCACCCACGTCCAGACCCACCACCATTTTTTCGTCCGCCCCGGCCAAACGGGCTTCCTCCCTACCCTGCCTGATTTGTCATTCCTTTTGTCATTCCTTACTTAAATTTGTAAAATTCAACGTTAAACATTAATTCCCCTTTTATTTATTTAATTTTGTGTTTTAAAATATAGCGACGGATAATGGCCAGGTTCTGGAATAAGCGCACACCAAAAGCCACCACTGCGGCCAAGTACAGGTCAATACCCAGCCGGTCGCCGATAAAGGTCAGGCCCGCCGCCAACAAGGCGTTGCTGAAGAAACCGGATACGAAGATGCCGTGGTTGAACTTTTCCTCCATAGCGGCCCGTATACCGCCGAATACCGAGTCCAAGGCCGCCAGTGCCGCCACAGACATGTACTTGGCGTAATCCTGTGGCAAAACCATCGGGATATTAAAACCAATTACAATTCCGGCCCCCAGGCCTAGTACAGCCAGTAAAATACTCATCCACATGCCAGGTTCACCTGCTTCTTATCAAATTCATCATGTAGTCAGAAAACCCGTTCTTTCATTCTGACTCCTGACTTAATCTCTAACCCCCGGTAAAAGCCGGCACGGTCAATTCCTGGTGTTTTTCCACCGTTATCTCGATCCCTAGGTCCCGCAAGTATTCCCCCAACCCGCCCGGCAGCTCCAATGCATTGGCCAGTGTTTCAGGGGCTCCGATAGCCAGCACCTGGTACGGTGGCACCACCCTTTGGGTGTTAATATTGATAAATGGTGCAGCCAGCCTAATTTCGGTGGTGGCAACAATACGCTGTCCGTTGATGGAAATAGCCTCAGCACCGCCACCCCATAGTTCGTTAACCACTTTGAGCAGGTCTTCTGCGTATATGATGAATACCCCTGGTGACAGCCGACTCCCGCCACCCTTATCTGGATTATCCAGTACAACTTCCAGTCCCGGCCCAGTGACGGTAATCAGCCCGGCGCTCATGCGCGTCTTTTCCAGTTCACTCTTTAGCGCCATGATGGCCTCGTTTTTACCCTGGTTTACCTGCTCTAGTTTGTAGTTCAGGTCGCTAATTTCTTTATATAAGGACTCTCTTTCCCGGTCGATTTGTTTTAGTTCATCCACTACTTCCTGGGCCCGGTCAGTGGAGATCCCGACCGGTGCTCTGTTGACCACTCGGAATTGGACCGCCAGCATCATGCCCAGGATTAAGGCAACCAACATAATGGATACGTATCCGGTGGTCTTGCCGGTCATCGAAAATCTCCTCCCGTTATCTTCGCACAGCCTGTAAGACCCCGCCTGCATAAGGAAAGGGGACACACCTGCTGAAGCTTGGGTATTTCTCTGGGGCCAGGAATGTCCCCAACGTATGGGTCAAAACCCCAACTGAACCAAGTCTTCTTTATTATTTTGGTTTAGCGTAATTATATGTCAATGTCCCGGAATAAGCCGGTATTTTCACCTTGTCCACCTTCTTGATGTCTACCTGGATTCCCCATAGCTGTAGCGAATCAACCACCCCGTTGATCATTTTCAGGGAGTTGGTCAGTGTGTCCGGGTCTCCCAACGCGGAAATCACAAAAGGAGGGCTCAAACGTTGGTTTTTGTTTAGTAATATGGTCGGGCCTATACAGCGCACTTCAGTAGATGAGATAATCCTCTGGTCATTAATGGCGACTGCCCTGGCCCCGGCTGCTTTCAATTCGTTTAAGACGCTTAACACGTCTTCATCGTGCAGCACAAAGTTATTGGGGTCCTGTCCCGGAGGCAGTACGTTAGGGTTGTCATTCAACGTCACTTCCACACCCGGCCCTTCTATTGTGGTCATACCGGCCAGTTCGCGCACGCGGTCCAGTTCTTCTTTCATATTAGCCAGTTCCGGACCGACCACTGACTGGTCCAGGAGGTCACGCAGTTCGTATACCCTGTGCTGCAATACCTCACGGTTTTCCCGAGATTCTTCCAACTCCTGGTAAAGGGCTGCGGTTCTCTCCTGGGGGGGTGCATTCTTGATTATTTCACGGGTCACCCTGAACTGCAACGCTAGAATAAGGCCCATGACCAGTCCTACCAGGAGCAATATCCAGTAAACAGATTTAAACTTCATTTAAATTTCCTCCAGGTAATCTTAACAGCAGCAACCTGAAAATAGACTTTTGGGATTGTCATCCTGAGCATAGCGAAGGATCTGTTTTTAAGATTCTTCGCTACGCTCAGAATGACAGGCTTATAAGGTTTTTAAATTCTTGTATTCATAGCAATGACAGGCTTAATGACAAGGTTCTTCACTTCGACATGAAACTGTTCTATTCTTTAGACTTTAGACTGTCAATTATTATATTTTACTACCGGTGAACTGATGATGGAAAAATCCACGTATTCAATAGTTTGGGCGTTCTGGCTACGCAGGTTTTCCAGCACCTGCAGAATGTAACTGCCTTTACTGTCCAGCTCTTGTGGCAGACCTAAACGGCATTCCACCCCGTCCAGGGTGTACAGGGTAATACACCCGTCACCGGCCACGTGCACCTCGGACAAAATATTACACAGTTCGGCGGGTATACTTTCCACCACCTCAAGGGCAATATCAAGCCCCTTTCCTTCCACCAGCCTTCCCGGACTCGCAGACTGCACCGGCACGCCCGTAATAACCGGTAGTCCGGCAGTGCCAGCCTTACCCTGCCGCAGATAGTGTCCGTTTTGGTCCAGTTCCACAAAATTGCTGTCCACCACCATCAGAGCCACGGGTATGCGTTCCTGCACCTTAATTATTATAGTGCCGGGATACTTCCTGACCATATCTACATCTTTTACCAAAGGCAGTGTTTTAACCCTGTCTACACCGTTTTGCAAGTCGGCTTTAAAGATGTTCACGTCCGTGACAATTCCTGATATCCTGGCTATTTCATTGGCGGTCAACAAGCTGTTTCCCCGCACTTCAATGTTTTTAATCAGGAAGAGCGGTGATTGCAGTAATACATAGGCCGCCAGTAAAACTACAAAAACAAAAAAAAAGCTTTGCCAAAAAATAGCTTTCTTTTTAACTGGCCGGGACGAAGCTGCGTCCATATTATCCCCCGCTCTTTAAAACCGCGCAGTATACCTAACATTATTATAGAACACCCTGCAAAACTTGTCCAAGTAAAAATCAACCCTAAAAACATGCCTTGTCCCCCATAAAACTAAAAAAGAGTCCACATTTAATGTGTACTCAACTGTTCACCCGGATTATCCGTGCCCCCAGGGCGTTGTATTTATTTTCCAGCCGCTCGTAACCGCGGTCAATATGTTCCACCTGCTCCAGCACCGTGCCGTCTTCCGCCGCCAATGCCGCCAGCACCAGAGCCGCTCCTGCTCCCTTAATTTTAGCCCCCATCTTGTTCAAGAAATCCTGTAATTCAGCTATTTCCGGTTCACGAGCCGCGTTTCTTATGATGGTTTTCTTATACTCTCTTCTAAAAAATTTCGATACATCTGTCTAATTACTTCCTCAAATCTTTCTTAGCTAAATTCACCATCTTTATAATGGATCTTTCTAACTTATGTTAAATTGTACCACTTAGGTTATGAAATAATAGAAAGACTATCTATTAAAAAGGCAGTCTTTTCATATAGAATATGATGCGGAACATTACCTCATCAAGTCATAAATTTGGCTTGCGTTATTTTTTTTGCAAAATTTCAATAATACGAGATGCTTTACGCAGAACAGTTTCCCAGTGCTTTGGGATATACCTTTTTGAACAGCTTTCACGTAAATTACCTTGCGTTGACCGTGATCGTAAATTTTCCGGAATAGAACAGTGTTCCTCTTGGCCTTTGTGACCCAGTCAAAGTCCTGAAAAGCAAGCCAAACGAGGAATTTCTTGCAAAGAAACCAGCGTTCCATGGCAACCCAAAGCACCTATTCTTCCAAGGTAGCAGCAGCTTGTTATATATTAGTATTTATGTCGTCCATAATAGGTACTATAACATTCGTAAGCTCAGCATTAATTTGGCTTAACGAAACTTTCGACTTGGTAGCATGCTTTCTAATTTCCTCCGCAACAACATTAAAACCACGACCCTGCTCTCTAGATGGGTTTGATCTGAAACGCCTTTAATTACTTCAAACATTGAATTAACAACATTTATTTTTGATGTGAGCAATTCTGCACTATTACATAAATTATTGATAGTTTCAGCATATTCTTGAATAGTAACAACAATATCAGTTATTAAGGATTCAAAAGCTTTCATATCATCGGTCATTCTTGCGATCATAAGGTTAACTTCTTCTTGAACAGTAACAGGCACTCCCCCTACTAGCGAACCGATTACCTTACCATTGTCATCTTTTATTGGTATTCCTATACCCATATAAGGGACACCAAAAATCTCCTTTCCAACAAGATTAGATGCTTGTTGACCTCCAGTTATAACCTTGTCTGCCATGGAGCCGGCTTTAATTGGATCGCCAGGCTTTAACGGTAATACTAATTCTTTGCCAGGCAAATAGGCAATATATTTCTCTCGATCTGAAATACCAAATGTGCACCCAGCACCCATCATTTGTTGTACATATGGCAAAAAATCTACAAATTGTTCGAGTTTTTCAGTCATAAACAATTCCCCCTTTGTATACTTCTATAGAGATAAAAATACAGCAAACCCATATTCTCTTCCCGATGCTTAATGTACATCAACTGCATAAGTCATGAAGCTAAATTTAAAACGTCTGGAAATAAAGTTTTAGCACCTTATCGTAATTCAGAATAAAGTAAATATGCAATCTTTGCCTAAACATTTCAAACAGCACATCAATAATGCCCTTCATGATGTTTCCTCTTTGTATATGATACTGTAATTATATTGTTAGGTTTTAATAATGGAAACAGAAGCTGCTTGTATTACTTAATATAGATGCCGAACGGTAATATATAATGTCAAATAGCAATTAACATTTAAATTTTTTGGCTTAATTAAATGTTGGCGCCTGAACTATTAATAGGTTTTACCGGCAATTAAATTACAGTAATAAATTTTTAGGTAACTAAGATTTAGTAAACTATTGGTCAAAAAAGAACATAGCAATCTTAATAAAATTAGCCGGTTTTTAGGAATCCCATAAGGTTACTGCAGCCCAAATATTAAAAGCCCTAAAAGATGAAGGTATTATTGATGAAAAAAGATTGACCAGCTATGCCAAAGCCGAAAAAGTAATAGATTATTAAAAAGTCAATTTATTAAAGAGGCAATAAAAAAAGCCCCGCTGAGCCTTATTTTATTGCTGTGGATTGATTTTTTCTTGACATCCTTCCCTTCAAAATCTTTTCCAAGTCTCCCTGTTCTTCCTACTGATTTCCAAAACTCATTATAATAGGTATTTATTCTTTTCACCCCATTTTTACCTTTAGTTGGATTAAACATAAATAGGTTTTTACTGCTAGTTATGATTTTCAATTTATCCACTACAAAGCTCCATATGCATTGAACATTTTTATTAAACCTTGTCCCCCCTAAAACCAAAAAAGAGTCCACATTTAATGTGTACTCAACTGTTCACCCGGATAATCCGCGCCCCTAGGGCGTTGTATTTATTTTCCAGCCGCTCGTAACCGCGGTCAATGTGTTCCACCTGCTCCAGCACCGTGCCGTCTTCCGCCGCCAATGCCGCCAGCACCAGAGCCGCTCCTGCTCGTAGGTCACTGGTCTCCACCGTAGCTCCAGACAGCCGGGGTATGCCCTTGATTACCGCCGTCTGGCCTTCCAAGCGGATGTCCGCCCCCATTCGGCGCAGTTCCATCACATGTTTATACCGATTCTCAAAAACTGTTTCGGTAATTACGCTGGTATTTTCAGCAATGGTCATCAGAGCCATAAACTGGGGCTGCATATCGGTGGGAAATCCGGGATAGGGCATTGTCTTTATATCCACCGACTTGGGCCTTTTATTCGCCACCACCCGGACCTGGTCGTCTTTCACCTCCACGTAGACTCCGGCTTCGCGTAACTTGTTGATTACCGGTTCCAGATGTTCCGGTATGACGTCTGCGATAACGACATCACCGCCCGTAATGGCCGCTGCAATCATGTGGGTACCCGCTTCAATCCGATCCGGGATTACCGTGTGGGTGGTTCCCGATAACTTATCTACCCCGGTTACCCTGATGGTGTCGGTACCGGCGCCCTTGACCATAGCGCCCATGCGGTTTAAAAAGTTCTGAAGGTCAATAATCTCGGGCTCCCGGGCTGCGTTACGGATGATCGTGGTTCCCCTGGCATATATCGCCGCCATCATTAGGTTTTCCGTAGCCCCCACACTGGGCATGTCGAGGTATACTTCGTTACCCTGTAGTTTTTCAGCCCTGGCGGTAATGTAACCAAATTTTTCGGTCATCTCCACCCCCAGCGCCTGTAGTCCTTTCATGTGCAAGTTCATAGGTCTTGAGCCTATATTACAGCCTCCGGGATAACTGATTTTAGCATGTTTAAACCGACTGATTAACGGACCTAACACCAAGTTGGATGCCCGCATTCGCCGCATTAAATCCTCGCTTACATCTTGACAGTTAATACTGCTGGCGTTGATGCGCATGGTATCCTTCTCCCAGACCACGTCTGCGCCAAGGTGCACCAGCACATCACGCATCACGGCCACGTCACGCAGGCGGGGAACACCCTTGATAATGCATTCGCCGTCCAGCAGTAAACTGGCTGCCACAATGGGTAGAGTGGAGTTCTTGGACCCGCTTACCCGTACAGTGCCCTGCAGTCGGTTACCGCCCACGATCATAAATCTATGCAATTGTCATCACCTCCGCTAAAACTCTCCCAGCATCTGCACCTCCAGCGAGAGTTTTACATTGCATTTTTCTTCCACCGCTTCCCGCACTGTATGCACAAGCTCCAGCACATCAGCAGCGGTTCCACCACCCAGGTTGACAAAAAAGTTGGCGTGCCGCAGCGAAACCTGAATGCCACCCACCCGCATTTCTTTACAGCCTGCGTTTTCAATCAACCGGCCCGCCGAATCACCGGGTGGGTTTTTAAAAACGCTGCCTGCATTGGGCAGTTCCAAAGGCTGAGTACCTCGTCTCCGGCTCTGGTATTGGTCCATCCTTTTTTTTATCTCTATCCCGGGGCAGGGCAGTCCCTCAAAGCCAGCCCCGATAATAATTAAATTTCTATGGGATAAGCAACTATTACGGTAAGTAAACTTCAATTCGTTTCTGTCAAAAGTTACTTTATTACCCTCGAAATCCATTGCTTCCACCCGCTGAATCCGCTCTCCCATCGAGCACCCGTTAGCCCCGGCGTTCATCAATAGCGCCCCGCCTACGGTGCCGGGTATGCCGGCCAAAAACTCGAACCCGGCCAACCCGGCCTGCAGTGCCCGGTTGGCCAACCGGGGCAGCAACACTCCTGCTCCGGCATAAATGGCTGTGTCTCTAATTTCAATACGGGACAGACCTGCTCCAAGCTTGAGCACCAAGCCTCTGATGCCGCCGTCTGAAACCAGTAGATTAGTACCATTACCGATAACAACGACCGGCACCCCGCTACTGCGTGCCCAGGCCAATGCCCGGTTAAGGTCATCGGAGTCCGCCGGCTCCACGAAAAAGTCGGCAGGCCCGCCAATGCGCCAACTGGTGTGCCTGCTCATGGGCTCGGATGCCGTAACCCGACCCTTGATTAATTTACTTAAACACCTGTATAAATTATCACCCGTCAACGGTTAGCTCTCCTCCGTTGGGGACATTCTTCGACCCCATCCAATTGGGGACATTCCTCGACCCCAAAGAAATACCTGAAATTTGAGGTGTGTCCCCTTTCCTTAATCCCCTTAAGCTGAGGTGTGTCCCCTTTCCTTTAACCGTTTTAACAGCTCCGGACCGGTTTTCCAAACGTCGCCCGCGCCCATGGTGAGCACCAAGTCGCCCCCCTGCAGATTCTCAGCCAGATACTTGACTGTTTCATCACGCGAGCTAATGAAAACTGGCCGATGGCCGTTCTGTGCCACTACGGCATCCACAATAAGTTGTGCGGTGATCCCCTCCAAAGGTTTTTCTCCGGCGCCGTAAATGTCGTTAATAATTAACATATCTGTTTCAGAAAAACAGCTTCCAAAGCGCTGATGCAGCCATGAGGTCCTGGAAAAACGGTGCGGTTGGAAAACGGTGATAATGCGACCGGGGTGCATCTGCCTGGCCGCTTTAAGCGTGGCGTCTATTTCAGTGGGGTGGTGCGCGTAATCGTCCACCACGGTAACGCCGCCTGCCCGGCCCATAAGTTGGTAACGTCTGCCGGCACCTGAGAAGTCCCGCAGCGCAGCCGCCATTTCGGGAAATGAAATGCCAATAAACCGTCCTACTGCCACCACAGCCAGGGCGTTGGCCAGGTTATGCCGGCCGGGAACGGCAAGTTGCAGGCGGCCCAAGTGCTGCCCCCGGTAATAAACTTCCGCCGCAGACCCGCTACTGTGCAATCGGATATCATTTAATACATAATCGGCCTCCGGGTATTCTACAGCGTAAGTAATAATTCTTTCCCCGCACGCGCGGGAAACATCTCTGACAACCACATCGTCAAAACAAAGTACTGCAGCACCACCCGGGTTTATTCCACGCAGGAATTGCCGGAATGCTTCGACGATCTTTTCCACCGAGCCGTAGTGTTCTAAATGATCGTCCTCAATATTGGTCACCACAGCCAAATAAGGTTTCAGCTTTAGAAATGATTTATCGCTTTCGTCTGCTTCCGCCACCAGGTACTCGCCCCGACCCAGCTTAGCGTTGCCGCCAATATTGGTCAATTCACCTCCGATGAGTATTGTTGGATCCAGGTGGCATTTTTCCATTACCAACGCCAGCATGGCAGTGGTGGTGGTTTTACCGTGTGCCCCGGCTATAGCCAGGCCGCTTTGCCGGTTCATTAACAGTCCCAGTAAATCGGCCCGGTGAATTACCGGAACGCCTTTTTTGGTTGCTTCCTGCAGTTCCGGATTAGCCGAATCTATGGCTGTAGAGACCACCACCAATTCCGCATCCCTGATGTTGTTTGCACAGTGCCCTGTATATACGGCGGCTCCAATGGTTTGTAGTCTTTCGGTCACCGGCGTGCTGCTTAAATCAGACCCCCGTACATCAAATCCCTGCTCAAGCAGCACTCTAGCCAGGCCGCTCATTCCGGCTCCACCAATGCCAATAAAGTGAACCTTACCCGGTATTTCTGTCACCCGCCAATCAGCTCCTTCCTGCACCCGTTTGGTGCAAGTACGGCAAGCCAGGAGAGGATATCTCATATTATGCGCCAATTTAAATTGGTGTTACTATTAACACGACGCCCCCTTGGCTTGTCCCACACATTAGAAGTTAGAGGTTGAAAACTAAAGGTTAAATAACTATAATTCAGGAATCGGATTTGGAATACTTAGAGATAAGCCGTTATTACATTCTGACTCCTGACGTTTTTTTTAAAGCAGTTCCGCCAGTGCATCTAAAATATCATCCAATGCTCGTGGTTTGCCAAGTCCACGGCTGGATGCAGCCATGGCCTTAAGACGTTCTGGTTCACCCAACAATTCTTCCAGCCTAGCGGCCAACCCAGTACCGGAAAATTCGGCATCCAGGATCATTACTGCCGCCTCCCGGTCAACCAACGCCCGGGCGTTGTGCTCCTGATGATTGGCGGTGGCATAGGGGAACGGTACCAGCAATGCGGGCAGCCCACGGACCGTTATCTCAGCAATGCTGGCGGCACCGGCCCGGCCCACCACCAAGTCCGCCGCTGCCAGCGCATCCGGCATCTCGTACATGTAGGGCTGAACAATCAGATTACCAGGTACTTCCACGGCTCCTCTATTTTGTTGAGGTGTGTCCCCTTTCCGCTTTAGCATGTCCATAAAACTATCGTACTGCCCCTGGCCGGTAACGTGCAGCCATTTAAGGTCTGGCCTACCGGCAATCCATCCAGCTACAGAGGCCACAGCACTGTTGATACTACGAGCGCCCTGGCTACCACCGAAGGATAGAACAAACAATTCCTCATCCTTTACGCTGTACTTGGTCCGAGCTGCCTCCCGGCCCGCAGTCAGTACCTCGGAACGTACCGGCAAACCGGTTAGCCGCGGCTTAGCCTGGCCGGGAAAATGTTTTAAAGAATCCTCGAAGGTCACCGCCACCCGGTCCACAAACCGAGATAAGATTCGGTTAGTGATCCCCGGCAGCGCATTTTGTTCGTGAATCAGAGTGGGTATTTTCATCCTGGCCGCAGCCAGCACCACCGGTCCGCATACATACCCTCCTGTACCCACCACCGCATCCGGGGCAAAGCTTCGGATCAGCCGCCGGGCTTCCCGGTAACCGGCAACCACTTCCAAGGGCACTTTCAAGTTTTGCAGCGACAGGCTGCGCTTGATACCCACTGCCCGCACCGCACGAAAATCAATCCCAACCGCAGGAACCAAGTCGGACTCCAGTCCCCGAGCGGTGCCGACATACATAATCCGACAGCCTGGATACCGTTGCTGCATACCGCCGGCTATAGCCAGGGCCGGATAGATATGGCCGCCAGTACCGCCGCCGGTGACAATAAAGCGCAAAATGATCACCTCATCTGGGGACATTCCCCAATGCCTACCTTGGATTGGAATACCTTGATATGTTTAGTAAAATCCCCACACCCATCAACGAAAAAATTAAGGACGTGGAACCAAAACTGACAAAGGGCAAAGTAATGCCGGTAACAGGCAGGCTGCCGGTGACAACACCGATATTTACCAGCGCCTGCAGCGCAATACCGGTAACCAGACCGGCGGCCAGCAGGCTACCGAAGGCATCAGGACAGGTAATGGCAATTTTAAAGCCCCGCCAGACCAGGATGATAAACAAAGTGATTACCAAAAAGCCACCGATAAAGCCAAGTTCTTCGCCTATGGATGCAAAAATGAAGTCCGTATGCCGCTCGGGCAGAAATAAAAACTTGGAATGGCGCCCCTGCCCCAAGCCCGCACCTAAAAAACCGCCTGATGCCAATGACATCAGAGCATTTAGTATGTTCCAGCCCGCCCCGGTGGGATCGGCTGTAGGATCCATAAAAGCCATGAACCGCCTCATCCGATATGGTTCAAAGAAGATAGCTGCAGCCACCAGCGCAACGCCCACTCCGGCCAACCCGGTCAGGTGGGCACCCCTGGCCCCGGCGGCAAAAAACATGATGAAAATGGTACCCAACAGCGTGGCTGCTGTGCCCAGGTCGGGCTGGGCCAGGATTAACAGTGCCGCAGCTCCGGCAATAATCAGGAAGGGCAGTAGACCACGCCCGAAATATTTGATTTGCTCTCTTCGCCTGGACAAGCCATAGGCAACAAAGGTAATAATAAATATCTTAACCAATTCCGAAGGCTGGAAACTAGTAAAGCCCAAGTTTATCCAGCGCCGGGCGCCCAAAAGCTCTATGCCGATACCCGGTATTAGTACCAAAATCAGTAGTACGAAAGATGTGATCAACATCAGTCCGACCCACCGCTTAAGACGCCAGTAGTCATAGTTAATCATAAAAAACATGACCACGATACCCAAAAGGGCACCAAAAAGCTGGCGCTTAAAAAAATGGAACGGGTCTTTGAACGGTCCGTCGGGATCACCGGCAAAGTATGCGCTGGCACTGAATACCATGACCAGGCCAATACTGAGCAGTACCATTACGGTTAAGAACATGACAAAATCAAAAGCTTTTTTGCGCGTGCGCATCATTTGTAACCCCCTCGTTACCGGGTGTTTTCAGTAATCGGGCCGGAAGACTTAAAATCCGACCCGGCAGGGGTTTAATCCCGACGGGTTCCGGCGAAGCAAAAGCAATGACCGGTAGAATTCAGTAGTCAGTAGTCAGTAGTCAGTAGTCAATACGCCTCGCGAAATTCAGGACCTGCGCATGTCATTCTGAGCGAAGTGAAGAATCTAGATCCTTCGCTACGCTCAGGATGACAACCTAAAGTCTATTTTCAGGGGTAGTCATGAAAATGTCTTATACCTCTAAAACGCCTGGATAGCACCTTCTGCCATACCAGTAAATCTTCAAATGTTCTCGCCGATTCTCTCATTTTGAATCTTGAATTCTGACTCCTGACTCCTGACTCCTAATTCCAGCACAATGCTTTTAAACAAGTTGCCCCGCTCTTCGTAGTTTTTAAACATGTCCCAACTGGCACAGGCTGGGGACAGCAGTACTACATCCCCGGGCAAAGCGGCACGGTATGCCTCTAACACGGCCTTCCGAAAATCGGACACCCTTTTAACCGAAACAAAACCCTCTTCCCTGGCGGAACGCTCAATTTCGTCCGCACACTCGCCCAGCAGCACCAGCACCCGCACCTTTTCCCGTACCCGTCTGGAAAATGCGGTAAAATCACTGCCTTTATTCCTGCCGCCCGCCAAAAGAACGATAGGCCGGTCGAACGCCTCCAAAGCTTTTATGCTGGCTTCCGGGTTGGTGCCCTTGGAATCGTTGATATAACGTACGCCGTTTATATCGGCCACCGTTTCCAGCCGGTGTTCCACCCCGGCGAAAGAACGCAAGGTTTGGGCCAGCACAGTCGGGGCCACGCCCATAACAAAAGCGGTGGCTACCGCCGCTAGGGCATTTTCCAGGTTATGCGCCCCGGGGATAGCCAACTCACCGGTACCCAGAACATCCGTTTGAACGCTAGCGAGACGTACAATAATCCTGTCGCCTTGGACAAGAACCCCCTCTTCTAAGCTATGCCGGCGGCTGAAAAATATAACCTGCCCCGGCACCTGCCCGGCCAGCGCGCGGGTGCCGGGGTCATCGTAATTAAGCACGGTAAAATCGCCTGGGCCCTGCCGGGCAAAAATAAGGGCTTTGGCAGCGATATAGTTTTCTATGGTACCATGGCGATCCAGGTGATCTGGGGCGATATTCAAGATAACTGCGACCCGTGGCCTGAATTGCTCCGCCGTTTCCAGCTGAAAGCTAGAAACTTCGGCTACGATTATATCTTGCGGACCATAATCCTTTATAACATCCACCAATGTGGTGCCGATGTTACCTCCCACCAGGGTACGCCGGCCAACGGCTTTAAATATTTCACCCACCAGGCTGGTGGTGGTGGTTTTACCGTTGGTTCCGGTGATAGCCACAATGGGCGTCCGGGCATAGCGATAAACCAGTTCAAGCTCACCAGTTACCGGAATGCCCTGCTGGCGAGCCGAAACCGCCGGGGCAACGCTCGGCGGCACGCCGGGGCTGACCACCAGCAGGTCGTAGATACCCGGCCGTACATCTGGATAGTTACCCAACACGGCCCGGGCACCGTTTTTCAGCAGTTCATCCAGGTCCCCGTTAAATTTGTCCTTTTCCTTGCTGTCGGTTACAGTAACATCTGCGCCCTGGCGCAATAAAAACCGGGCCGTCGATAAGCCTGTTTTGGCTGCACCAACCACCAGCACTTTTTTGCCTTTTAGTTTCAACTATGCATTCCTTCTTTCAAGTGATCAGACTGAAACAAAAAAGATTGCTTAAAGATTCTTTACTTCGTACAGAATAACAAAAAGGTTGTTTCCCTTACCTGTTTAGCCGGTAACAAAGCCAATCAAACCTAGCATGGCGAAACCAATTGCCGCCAGCCAGAATGTAATTACCACCTTTGTTTCGCTCCAGCCCACCAGTTCAAAGTGATGATGCAGCGGGCTCATGCGGAATATACGCCGCCCGAAAACCTGGAAAGAAAACACCTGTAGTATTACAGACAGAGTCTCCAGTACAAACACGCCACCAATTAGCGGCAGGGCCAGTTCACTGCCAGTGAGCACCGCCGCCGCCCCCAAGGCACCGCCCAAGGCCAGCGACCCGGTATCGCCCATGAATATACGGGCCGGGTAACGATTGTAAAACAAAAAGCCCAAACAGCCGCCAACCAGCGCAGCCATAGCCAAGGAAACCCCCGGCCGGCCAACCAGCAGCCCGATGGGAATAAATGCCGCTGCTGCCGCCACAGTAACACCGGAGGCCAACCCATCCAGACCGTCGGTGAGATTGACAGCATTGGCCACGCCCACGGTAACCACAATAATAAAAAGTATGTATAGCCAAGGTCCCGGATCCAGGAACACGCTTTCCCCCACCACAAAAGCGGCAAAAGGCACTGCCATGGCGGTACCGCGTTCCAGCACCGTCGGGGCCAGAGCTCCCAAAAGAGCCGCCAGCAGTACTTGGCCCAGCAGTTTTTCCCTGGCCCGCAGGCCGAGAGAACGTTTTAGAGCTACCTTGACAAAATCATCCAAAAAGCCGATTAGCCCAAAACCAATGGTAACAACCAACACCACTAGGGCATCCCGGTTGCCCCAGGCAGCAAACAGCACGGCTGCCACAGTGCCCGTCAGGAACATCACTCCGCCCATGGTGGGTGTACCAGCCTTGCTTAAGTGCCGCGAAGGGCCGTCATCGCGGATAGACTGGCCAAATTTAAGCCGTTGCAGCAGCGGAATGGTAAGCGGTCCCAAGGCCAGGGTAGCCACTAGGGCCACGGCAAAAGCCAGGGAAATTTGCGATTCATATATCATCACGGTGGCCGGCTCCTTGTTGATTAATCTTTTAACCTAATCTTTTTTCAACAGACCCCGGACAATTTCCTCCATGCGCATGCCCCGGGAGCCTTTAACCAACACAACATCACCCGGAAGTAATCTATTCTGCAGCTCAGTCAGGGCTTCTACATTATCCCGGCAGATTATAATTTCCCCGCCGTCGCCGGATTGCCGGGCACCGGATGCTGTTTCGCCGGCTAGTTCGCCTACAGTAATCAGGAGCGCCACATTGTGCCTGGCAGCGGCGGCACCGGACTGCCGGTGACCATCCGCTGCACCAGTGCCCAGCTCAAGCATATCGCCCAGCACTGCCACCCGCCGCCTGTTACCCGCCAGCTCTTCCAAGGTCTGCAGCGCGGCGCAGGCAGACTCAGGGTTGGCGTTGTAAGCATCGTTGATTAAGGTAAAACCTTCACCCTGGATAATTTCAGTGCGCATCCCAGACAGGTTTACCCGGGATAAGCCATCCGCCACCTGCTCCGCGGTAAGGCCCAGCATCAACCCTACACCGGCGGCAGCCAGGGCGTTTTTTACGTTATGCAGCCCGGGCAGCGGCAGGCAAATGTCGCAGCGGTCCCTTCCCATTACAGCGGTGAACCGGTTGCCGATCTCTTCTCGGCGCAGGTCTTGAGCATAAATATCAAGCCCCTGCTCCAGGCCGTAATATAAAACTCGGCCGTGGCAGCGTTTAGCCTGCTCACGGGCGAGGGGGCTGTCTCCGGGCAGCAAGGCAAAACCGTCGGGAGCGATGTGGTCCAGCAATTCCCCTTTAGCCCGGGCAATGTTTTCCACCGCACCCAGCCGCTCCAGGTGTGCTACACCAATAGTTGTAATTACTGCGCAGGTGGGCCGGGCCAGAAGGCACAGCGCGTCAATCTCTCCCGGGGCCCGCATAGCCATCTCCACCACGGCAGCTCCGTGCCCGGCAGAAAAATCCAGCAAAGTCAGGGGCAGGCCAATCTCGTTGTTCCGGTTGCCAAAAGTTTTAAGTACCTTAAAACTTGTTTCCAGCACTGCAGCGACCATGTCCTTGGTAGTAGTCTTGCCACTGCTGCCGGTTATCCCCACCACGGGCACGTTATACTGTCTGCGGTTGTATGCAGCCAGGTCCTGCATCCCGGCCAAGGTGTCCGCCACCCTGATTACCGGAACAGTGGTGTTGACATTAGTGTCACGACTTACAACCAGCCCGGCGGCCCCGGCGGCCACAGCTTGGTCCAGGAAATCGTGGGCGTTGTACCTCTCTCCCTGCAGGGCAAAGAATAGGTCGCCAGGCTGAATCTGCCGGGTGTCCGTGCTAACCCGGCTCACGGTGATGTTCTGGTCACCGTGAAGCAGGCTGCCGCCTATCGCCCGGTACACTTCACCCACGGTCATGGTTTTCATCTAGTACCCTCCCCGGTGGCTATGTTTTCCAGCACCGCCGCAGCCTCTTCCCGGTCGTCGAAGTGCAGACGGCGATTGCCTACAATTTGGTAATCTTCGTGGCCCTTGCCGGCAATGACCACCACATCACCAAGCCCGGCAGTGCGGATGGCCTTGTCGATGGCCTGGCGACGGTCGGGTATGACCATCCAACTGGCTCCGGGCACTTTTTGCACACCGGGCATAATGTCATCTATTATAAGTAACGGGTCTTCGGAACGCGGGTTATCTGAAGTAACCACGGCCAGGTGGCTGAGCCGGGTAGCAATTTCACCCATCAGCGGACGCTTGGTCCGGTCACGGTCTCCGCCGCAGCCGAAAACGGCAATAACCTTGCCCTCAGCCACTTCCCCGGCCGTCGAAAGCACATTTTCCAGGCCGTCGGGAGTATGGGCGTAATCCACTACTACCGCAAAATTCTGGCCCCGGTCCACCAGTTCAAAGCGGCCCGGCACCCCGGGCACCCCTTCCAGGGCCTGTTTAATTGTAGCCAGCGGAATGCCGGCGGCGATCCCCGCAGCCATTGCCGCCAATGAATTATAAACGTTAAAACGAGCGGTCATTTTTAAGTTCAGGGGCACTGTTTCCCCATTTACCACTGCGGTATACGATACACCCCTGGTGCTGATCCGCACATCCCTTGCCGACACGTCGGCGGGCCGGTTAATCCCGTAGGTAATCACTGGAGTTGTGCAGACAGCAATAATCTGCCCGGCCGCAGGATCATCGACATTAACCACAGCCCTTTTGGGGCCGGTTTTAAAGGTACTGCGGCCCAGTTGAGCAAATAGAGTTAACTTGGCCTCCAGATAATCATCCATGCTGCCGTGAAAGTCCAGGTGGTCCTGGGTTAAATTGGTAAACACTGCCGTATCGTATTCGCACTGCTCCACCCGGTGTAAAGCCAGAGCGTGGGAACTAACCTCCATGGCCACTGCTCCCACACCATCTGCGGCCATTTCAGCCAGTAGGTTTTGCAGGTCAGTGGATTCCGGGGTAGTATGCTCCACCGCCAGCACTCGGTCCCCAATACAATTATGGATGGTTCCGATAAGACCGGTTTTAACCCCGTGCGCCCGGTAGATAGTTTCTATTAAGTTGGTTGTCGTGGTTTTGCCGTTGGTGCCCGTTACACCAATCATTTTCATCTTACGCGCGGGGTCGCCGAAAAACCGGGCAGAAAGCAACGGCAGCAACCGGCGCGTATTAGGCGTCAGCAGCTTAATCGTGCCCCCGGGCACCGCTAGGTCATGCTGCAAAACAACTGCAGCGGCACCACGACTCACCGCGTCCTTTATATATAGGTGGCCGTCTGTTTTAAAACCCTTTATTGCCACAAATAAAAAACCCGGTTCAACCCGCCGCGAATCGTAGGCGATGCCTGTCACAGACCGGTCTTCAACCGGCACATCCAGCGGCAAACCATCCAACAGTTTCGTCAACAGCAACCGGTAGTCCCTCCCTATACTTTTAATTATTATTTCCATATTTAGAACAATTAACCTGAGGCATAAAAAAACATTTTCGCCGGGTCGGTTTTTACCGGCCCGGCGAACTGCCCAAGTAAATTAATCAGTCTAAGGTTCAGAATCCATGGTCATCAGTCACCTTAGGATCTTCGGCTTTCGACCTTTTTTAATGTATGTCGGGGCTAATTATTATTTCCGGCTTTTGGGTCTCTACTGCAGCTAAGGATGGTGATGTCTCCTGACTACCCCCAGGGGGTTCGAACACCACCCGCACCGGAGCACCGCGTTTTACAGCTGCGCCAGGGTTGTAGCTCTGTCTTATGGCTACGCCACTGCCCTCGGGTACCAGACGCAGGTCGAGCTCTTCAAGCACATAGCCTACTTCCTTAATGGTCGACCCCCGCAAATTGGGTACCGTTACCGCACCACTGCCGCTCCTGCTCGTCGCCGGTGCCAAATCCAATATTACAGTGGTGCCTCCGTCAACAACGGCGCCCGGTCCGGGCGTCTGCTGGCGAACCAAGCTTCCCTCACCATAAGTAGTGCACTTTAATCCGGCGGCTTTAATAATTCGGCAGGCTTCATCCGCAGGGTAATTGACCACATCAGGTACGTTTACTTCGATGTGGGGCTCCACATATTCGTAGGGTCGGGTTGGTTTTTCCAGCCCCGGGGTTTCCGGCAACCGCATGTAGCGCAGGGTGTCCCGGGCGATGGCCTGGAATACCGGCGCCGCTACCAGACCACCGTAATATACGCCTCCCTGGGGCTCAGCGATAACCACCAGCATGACCATTTTGGGATCATCCGCCGGGGCAAACCCGGCAAAGGAGGCCACATACCGACCGTTTACGTAACCGCCACTCTCACCCACCACCTGGGCGGTACCGGTTTTACCGCCCACCCGGTAACCTTCCACAAAGGCGTTGCGGCCGGTACCGATGGCTACCACGTTTTCCAACAGGCCGCGCAACTGGCGGGCAGTGTCCGCAGCGATTACCTGGCGCACTTTTTCTGGTTTCATTGAAAATATAGTTTTACCATTATCTTTGATTTCCTGGACCAACTGCGGCTGCATCAGTACACCGTCATTTGCTACCGCCGCCACTGCGCTAATTAGTTGGATCGGCGTAACAGCAATGGACTGGCCCATAGACATGGTGGCCAGGTTCAGGTTAGTGGCCTTGCCTTCCGGGATTACTATGCCCCCGGCTTCACCGGGAAGCTTAATGCCGGTTGTGGAACCGAAACCAAAGGCATCCAAATATTTATAATACCTTTTAATGCCCACATCAAGTCCCACTTCGATAAACCCAGGGTTACACGAGTTTTGCACCACTTCCACAAAAGTTTGGCTACCGTGTCCGCCGGCCTTATGGCAGCGAATATTGCGGTCGGCCACTTTGATATAACCGGGATCGTAAAACTGATCCTCGGGCTTGACAACGTCTTCTTCCAAGGCCGCTGCGGCGGTGATGATTTTAAATGTTGAGCCAGGTTCATAATTGTACCAGATGGCCGGGTTTTTATCCCAAACTTCCCTGGGCTCATTGCCCCAGTCGTTAGGGTTGAAACTAGGCCGGTTACCCATGGCCAGTATACCACCGGTTTCCGGGTCCATAACAATGGCCAGGGCAAGCTTGGGATTGTACTGGGTCACCACGTTGTCCAGTTCCCGCTCGACAAAATACTGAATGGTTTCGTCCAGAGTGAGCACCAGGTCATGGCCTTGTTCGGCCGGTATGTACTGGTGCAGGGCCTCGGGTACCGGGCGTCCGGCGGCGTCGTGTTCAATCACTATCCGGCCCGGCTGTCCTCGCAGTTCTTCATCGTAACTTCTTTCAATACCGGTAAGACCCTGGTTGTCGACTCCGGCGAAACCCAGCACGTGGGGTGCCAATCCGGGGTCTAAGTAGTGACGTTTGCTTTCCTCGACAAAACCGATACCATCAAGGTTAAGAGCCCTGATTTTTTCCGCGGTTTCGTTGTCCACCTTACGTTCAATCCATTCAAAGGATGAGTGCTTGCTTAACTTTTCAAATAACTTATCAGCATTCATATCCAGGATGGGCGCAATCTTATCCGCCGCTATCCGGGGGTCTTCAACCTGGCCCGGGGTGGCATAAATGGAATCTACGCTAATGCTGATGACCAGTTCTTTACCGTTACGGTCCAGTACGGAACCGCGCTTGGCCTCCACCGGTATATCCCGCATACGCACTTCCAGAGCCTTTTCCTGTAGTTCCTCACCGTGGACAAATTGAACCCAGGCCAGCCGACCCATGAGAAAAACGAAGGCCAGGCTGGCTAGGATTAATGTCAATGTAAGACGTTTCCGAACAGTCATATTTGTTCCGTACATCCGAGCTCCTCCAAACAGGCGCGAATCAACCAGCGTTTATGCTGGCCTCCAAATGGCCCACCATTTTGGTAAAAGCCCTAATCACCCAGTTTTGCTCACGCTTTTCATCGGTTACCTGCCGGAGTTCATGTTCAACCCCGTTGCCGTCTGCACTGGCGGTAGCAGGCAGTTTGGGGGGAACCACACTTTGCACCATGATTACCTCATCGTTAACCGGCTTGACCATGCCCAACCGGTTAACGGCCAGGACCTCCACATTTTCCAGGCTGGTAAACTGATTCACCCTGATGTATAGGTCGTGGCTTTCTTTGCGCAGCTGTACCAAATCGGTTTCTGTATTATTTAACAAATAACCGGTGGCCAGCACCTGGGCGAAATAAAAGGCGATTAGCAGGCTGGAGCAAAAGAACAAGCCCACCAGTCCTGTCAGCGCCAATTTATCTTTCCATTTCAGGGAGCGCCTGACCGGTTCACTTTGTGGCTGTTTCTTTTCCCCGGGCATTTTGGGCAAACTGTAATATTGCTGTTTTTCCCTCGCTACTATCAAGAATTATTCACCCTTCCGGTTTTTTAGAACAAAGCCTGTTTTTCAGAATTCAGTAGTCAGACATGACGCTGCGCAACGGGCAGGGAGCGAAATTTGTCATTCTGAACGAAGTGAAGAATCTTAAGGTCTTTCGCTACGCTCAGGATGACAGCTTCCCTAATGTTATTACTTCCCTATGACCGTATGTCTTTAAATGTTTTTGTCGGCTCTATTATTATGACTCCTGACTACTTACTTTTTCCCCTACCCGCAGTTTGGCGCTGCGCGCCCGGGGATTCTCGGTTAATTCCTTCTCCCCGGCCGTCACGGGACGCCTGGTTACCAACTTCAGTACCGGCTTAAGACCGCAGGCGCAGGGAAATTTGGGCGGGCACTGACACGGGTTGGCCAACGCCATAAAAGTCTCTTTGGTAATCCTGTCTTCCAGCGAGTGAAATGAGATAACGCATATCCGGCCACCAGGTTTCAAGCGGGTTACTGCCTCCCGAAATGCTCCAGATAAAATATCCAGTTCGTTGTTCACAGCTATCCGCAGGGCTTGAAAGGTTCGCTTAGCCGGGTGCGGGCCCTCCCTTCTAGCTCCCGCGGGTATAGCCTGCTTGATTATTTCCACCAGTTCAGCCGTGGTGTTTATTTCCCGGGCTTCTCTGGCCCTTATTATGTACTTAGCTATTCTAGCCGCCCACCGCTCTTCTCCGTATTCACGAATTATCGAGGCCAGGTCCGATTCCGGCAGGCTGTTGACCAAATGCTTGGCGGTTACCGGACCGGCGGGATCCATGCGCATATCCAGCAGCGCGTCGTGCATGTAGCTGAATCCCCGGGCGGGGTTGTCCAACTGGTATGAACTGACCCCCAAGTCAAACAAAAAACCGTCCACGGCATCTATATGTAACTCATCAAGTACTTTGGCCAAGCCGGCAAAGTTTGATCGCGCCAGGGTGAAACGTTCTGCAAAGGGCGCCAAGTTATGCGCAGCGGCCTGCAGCGCCTCGGGATCTTGGTCCAGACCTACCAGATGCACACCGGAACCGGTGTTGTCCAGCAACAGGCGGGCGTGTCCGCCACCGCCCACGGTGCAATCAACAAATATTCCCTCTGCACCTGGATTGAGCCCTTTCAACACTTCGGCCGGCAGCACCGGAAGGTGTGCAAAAGGTATTTTTTCGGTGTCTAAATTATTAGAATTTTTAGTTAGATCGGAATAAGTAAGCACAGTATCAAATCATCCCCGGTTTATATTCCAAGGTCGAAATCCACAATCTTTTCGGCAATCTCCTCCACCGATGATGCCGATTCCGCGTTGTACCGCTCCCAGCGTGCCTGGGACCAGATTTCCACACGGCTGGAAACACCTATAACCACCACTTCTTTCTCCAAGGTGGCGTGCTCCCTCAGATTGGCGGGTATCAAAACCCGGCCTTGTTTATCAACTTCACATTCGGTGGCACCGGCAAAGAAAAACCTAACGAAGGCCCGGGCGTCAGCCCTTGTAAACGGCAGGGACCGCATCTTTTGCTCTAAATTGGACCATTCCTGAGGGGGGTAGGCAAAAAGACAGCCGTCCAAACCCTTGGTCACAACGAACCGATCGCCCAGACCTTCGCGGAAACGGGCTGGAATAATTAATCTTCCCTTTGTATCAATAGTATGTTGGTATTCACCCAAAAACATGCCGGGCACCCCACGAACTATTCATTACTAACCACTTCACACCACTTTCCACCACTTATTCTATACTTATTTCCTAAATCCTTCAAGAGCTTTTAACTAACGGAAAAAAAATTAAGCCGAAAGCTTGGCTGCTTTCGGCTTAAATGAGTTAATTTATTTCAGGTTTGGCTGATCTATGAATCTATTTTACGGTTTTGATTACCACAATTGCGGTCTTTTTTAGGTTGCCCGCCCTTTTTGCCACCACTCAACAGCACCAGCCCGCTTTGAATCCGTTCGCTGATCTTATCCCTGGCAGAACTGGAGCCTAAATAAACGGCACTGCCCGCACTTTGCCCGTGTGCCAAGGTAGCGGCAGGTTCCGGCATAAAGATTGTTAGGTCGGCATTACAATAAGGACATTCCCACTTGCCCTGCGAAACGGCGGAAAATGAATCTCCCTTGCAATAAGGACAACTTTTCTTATACATCGGTTAAAACCTCCCTGTTAAAGAGTGTGCAAGTATTTACCTGCCGGCAGGGATACATTAAATCATCCGCCGGTACGATTTTTTAACCCATCGGCATTAGTAGATCGTTTAAATTCTTAGCGATCATTTTGTTTCAGGACATATAAGCCAGATATACAAACCCTGCGTGAAGCGCTGTTATTAAAGTGTAAGTGAAAGCAATTAAATTCAACCCGATATTAACCAGTAGGGGTCTGCGTTTTTCCAGGTAAAGAAGGACAATCAACAAGGCCAGGGTGTAACCGTTTTTAATAATGAAGAAAAGGATCAGCGGCTGGTTCATCAGGGGGGCTAGGATGATATTCATTTCCAATAAGTATCCGGCTTGCACCCCCCACCAGCTGAGTAAACAATCCATCACGCACATGGTAAAAATGAGGCCGGCTTTGTAAACGGCACTCATAAGGATCCCTCCTGGAAGTTCCAAGTAACATCCATAGAAAAAGTTAACCCATGAAATAATGCCCAACCTAATTAGTAGTTTATGGAAAAATTGTTTATATTAAGTATATTAAACCATATGGTTTATCTTTTCTATCCCTAGTATGAATTTATTCAGTTGATAAAAAACTAATCCACAGAATATGTAACTTGATAATTGGATAGGAGGCTACCCATTATTTGAATAGCCGACTTAGTTTTGTCCTCCAGTCTGTTACCAGCTTTCACAGGCTAAGGGTTCAATACTACTGCGGGCTCATCTGCCACCCGACACCACGTATCCTCTCCCTTGCGTTTCCGCTTGTTTGAGTTTACCTACTTTAGTCTGCAGGATGGTGCCAGGCTTCCCCGGTTAAGTTTGCTTGCCTGAACTTGAACCCATCCGTCCTAACCTCCCAGGTTATCCAGCTTTTGGGCTTTCCCACTTTTAGCAGGGTTACCCACCTGGTAGGCCAACTCCGGTTCGCTTACGCTATGTTCCAAGTTCCCCCTTCGGCTTCCTTCAGACCCCACCGTTACCAGTTACGCCCTTGCCTACGGGTTGTCTTCCCGCTGGTTAGGTGACAGGGTTTCTTTCAACCCATCGGCTCGGCAGACATGCCGGGCAAACTAAAAAAGCGCCTCACTTCGTGAGGCGCTCTCCTATTTAGAAAATATTATCTAATTCGCCAAGCCGAGAGTCTTTGGGTCGCATTTCTCGTCCACACTTTTCACAAGTAAACCTGGGCGGAACAGTGGTTTCGGCAGCGGCCTTAAATAAAATACCATAAACAGCTCTTTGATTTTGATAAGCAACAGAATTTAAAGTATCAAGAATAGTAAAAACGATATGAAAATAACCGACATTAAGCAAGTCGTCTTTCCTTGCGTCAATCCAACGTTCCTGACTTAGAGTTTGGCACTTTGGACAATGGCGGTTACGGCAGGAATTGTAAGAAATACGTGTAAAACCGCATTCATCGCACTCATTGATGGTATGAGTAACTCCTGCTGCAAAACTATTGTTATAATGGAGCATTCTGTTAAGTTTTGTTAAAAGCATCCAGTATACCCATTTCTACTGCGGTTTTGTTCATAGTTTTGTAAAATTTTTTTTCGCGCATTAAAAAGGGCTACTTTTATATACCCAACCCGGGTCAATAAATCAAGAGCGCTGTCGAATTGGTGCCCCACTTGGTTGGGCAGATGGGCATCAGAGCCCGTGGTTACAGGCACGCCGTTGTTTCGACACGCCCGCAGGAAACCTTCGGCTGGGTATATTTCACCGGCCGGGACGCGCAGGCCGGCGGTATTGATTTCTACGCAAACACCGGCTTCGGCAAAGACCCGCGCTGTTTCATCGTATAAAACCTGCAGATTGCAGCGAGGTTTAAAACCGAACTTTTTGACCAGGTCCGGGTGGGCCATGATATCAAAAAGGCGGCTTTGGGCTGCCTGCCGCACAAGTTTAAAATAGCGGAAGTATAATTCATCCAGATCGCAGGTTTCATACCGTTGGATGTAGGCCGGGTTGTCGAAGCCCCAGCCGTCTACGTAATGCACCGATCCCAGTACGTAATCAAAGCGATACCGTTCCAGGATGCGGCGCAGCTTTTCCTCGTACCCTGGGATGTAGTCGGCCTCAATGCCCAGGCGGATGGTGATATCGGGGTATAGCCCGCGAAGCTTTCCGATCTCTGCCACGTAGTCTGCCAGGTCGCACTCGGGCATGGCCAGTTCGGGATCGCGGTCTCCTTCTGCCAGCCAGTACATAGGCACGTGGTCGGCAAAGCCTATTTCTTTTAAACCCAGGGTCAGGGCCTGCTCAACGTATTCTTTCATACCTCCGGAAGCATGCCCACATCGGGCGGTATGTATATGGTAGTCTGGAAGAAGCATGATATAACCCCCTCATTCTGTAGGTAGTAGGGGCGCGTTATAAAGTAAGCGATACATAAAAAAGGGAACAGGAACTTTTTAAAAATGCAAAAAAGTAGCCTGTCCCCTTTTTTGCGCAGGGTTTTATTTTTATTAACGTTAAGAGGCAGCGTTTTTAGCCATTTCCTTCACTTTTTCCGAAACCTCGCGGGTAAGCTCGTAAATGCGTTCCGCCAAGGCGGGTTCCAAAAGACCGGTGCCGCAGGCCGGGGTAATTAGGCTCTGCCGTAGGATCATTTCCCGGTCTACTCCCCTTTTGATCAGCTCAGCCCACAGATTATCCAGGCGTTGCAACAATGAGTTGGCGTCTTCTTCAAAGGCCTTGTCAAAGGTGGGCACGATGCCCCAGGCCACTACCCCGCCCCGTTCCAGATATGGTTTCATTTCCTTCACGTAGGGCAGTAGCGATTCTCCATACTGATAGATATCCAGGTTGACTATCTCCAGGTCGGATTCGTAAAGTACCGACCAGTCGATGGCGTCGCAGGAGTGCACCCCGGCAATTCCGCCGGCGGTGTGTATAGCAGCAAAAATAGCGTTCAGGTCGGCCAGCACCATTTCCCTGGTTACGGTGATGTAACTGCTGCTGCCATACACCCGGACGCCCGGCTCGTCAATGAATATAATTACCGGCAGGGCAAACTTGCTCAGCTCGGAGATTTGCCAGCAGGCATGCATGGCCAGTGTTTTCACCAGCAGGTCGCGTAGTTGGTCCTGGTAGTAAGCAAGGCGACCACGCTCGTCCTTCAATTGAAACCCTACCGTTAGCGGTCCGGTCATGTGCCCTTTCAGGTAGCGGGCCGGCCCGGTGCCGTTTTGACTAAGGTCGTCCACGAAGGCATAAAACCCCGATGCCGAGGCCGGCGGGAAGGCAAAAGTGGCCAATGCCTCCGGGGCACCGAACTCGGTGTCCAGATATATGGTATAGAACTCAGTCAGCCGCTCGGGCCAATCCGGTGCATCCACCGGGAAAACAACTTTGTCGCCTTTTTTTTCAAGCAGGCCCATGCGTACCAAGGGATCCAGAAACTGGTGCACGAAGCCTTCGTCCCCGCCCAATTGGGGCATCTGCGGCCAGTGGGGCGCCTCGGGCATGTTTTCTTTAATCAGCTTAAGTGCGGTTTCGGTATCCTTAAAGGGCAGACTGCCGATGCCGGTGACCATGCCCCGGGGTATAAAGTTCAAATGTAAACCCTCCTTCTTTAAGCAAGAATACAACTCCTTTTCCTAAGGCAAACCGCGAAAAAGGGGACAGGCAACTTTTTACAGAGCAAAAAAGTAGCCTGTCCCCTTTTTTGCCATCTTCTATTATTACTTTAGTATAATACCAAAGAAATTGCAATTAGGGGTCAAATTATTGACTTGTCTTTGGGCCACGATTCTAGGCGGCGCTTTATTTCATCCACCATTGCCTCCGCCGCAGTTTCTCCCTGGTGGATGCAGTAATCAATCCGGTCAAAATCCCAGGGGCCCATGTTTTTAATCACCGGGCGGATCACCACATCAGCGTACTGCTCCAGTTTCAGGTTGATGCTTTCGGAAGACACTATCTCCAGGCTTTGGGTTAAAATGTCAACTATACTTCCCACCGGATGGGGAAGGTGCCCGCTATAGCCCACATCCACGGCGACGATAAGATCAGCGCCCATTTGACGCAGCACGTAAGCGGGAATGTTTTCCCTGATGCCACCGTCCACCAGCAGCCTTTCACCCATTCGCACTGGTTCAAAAAGCCCGGGCACCGCGGTGCTGGCTCTTACTGCCGTAGCTACGGGCATCTCCTGAACAAAAACGTCTTTGGGCGGAATAATGGTACGCACTTCGAAGGCTTCTTCCCGAAAGATCACCAACGTTCCATCTCTGGCATCCACCGCGGTAATGCCCAGCGGGATTTTGGTCTCCCCAAACATCCGCTGCTTACCAAGCAGCCTGTTCATTAACGCTTTTAGTTTGCAGCCGTTCATCAACCCCAGCGGACGACGGCCAGGAAAGGGAATACGCAGTAACTGGCAGAGGTAGTCTACAGACATTAAAAGAAGGTTCACAGCTGCCGAGCCGTAATCAAAAACGTCCCGGGGATGTAAGGCAAAGGTTATTTCCTCCATCTTACTGGGAGTATATCCCGCCGCATAAAGCGCTGCCACAATACTCCCGGCGCTAGTGCCCGCCACCATGTGCACCGGGATGCCTGATTTTTGGAATGCTTTAAGCACCCCAATGTGGGCGACACCACGTAAAAATCCGCCGCCCAGTGCCAACCCCACCGCGGGTCCGTTGACCATCACCAAACACCGCCCAGCCTGTAAAGTATTATACTATTCTATTCGGCTAGGGCGGTAATGTGTGATTAATCCTCTGTCTTTAACTGCTCGAGTTCCTCTTCCAGTTCCCTTATTCTCTGGTTTCGTTCGTTCGCATCAAAAAAGGGGACAGGCTACTTTTTACTTTCTCTGACTTTGATTAAGATAGTAGCTAACTATGTCTTTTCACCAAAATAAAAATCCATGTCCGTTGACATGGAAAACAAATTACCCGTTATTCTGCTGTGCGCATTTCTGGCACCAGCCGAATATCTTCAGCTCATGGTCGGTAATCACAAAATCGTACCTTTGCGTCACCCGTTGTTCCAGTTCTTCCAGCAGGTCTTCGTTCACTTCCAAAATCCGGCCGCAGTTAATACAAATTAGGTGGTGGTGCCGGTGCCCCTCTTTGCTTTCAGAGCCGAACTCGTACCGCTTTCTTCCATCCCCAAAATCCATGCTGTGGATAATATCAAAATTTGTGAATAGTTCCAAAGTGCGGTACACGGTGGCCAACCCTACGTCGGGAGCCCTGAGTTTAACTAAATTATACACTTCTTCGGCGCTCAGGTGCTTATCTTTGCTTTCAAGTAAAACCTTTAGTACATGCTCCCGCTTGGGGGTCATCTTATGGTCATTGGCGCGCAGTTTCTCTTTAATCTCCCCTATTACCCTGCGCATGCGAGGTCACCCCCAACATTTCATTCTGATCGTGACATAATTCGGGACATTCCACGACCCCAAAACCCTACCCATGGGCAAAGGCAGTGTCCCCTTTCATACTTTTGGTTACATGAGGTGTATCCTCTAACCTATTATATATAAAATTTAACGCTCATGTCAATATGAACGTATGTCAACAATAAATAGTTTATACACCTGTAATATCGTAGTGCCGCCGGCCAATAAGAATATAGCACACGGGCAAAGGAGGCACACTAGTTTGCTAACCGCTTTTGGCGCATGCGTCGGCCTTTATTTTTTACTGCGGGGCATGCGGATCATGAAGGAGGGATTGGAGAACCTTTCCCGGGAAAAAATGAGACGTTCCTTAGCCGTGCTGACGGCAACGCCGGTCCGCGGTGCATTGACCGGTGCATTACTGACCACGCTAACCCAGAGCAGTACTGCCATATCGGTGCTCTCGGTAGGTTTCGTCAACGCCGGTCTGATGGGCCTGGAACAGGCGGTAGCTATCCTTTTGGGGGCCAACGTGGGTACATGCGTTACAGTGCAGCTTATTTCGCTTGACCTGGTCCGGTTGGCCATCCCTGTTGCCATGCTGGGTCTGGCGCTTTGGGCACTACAAGGACGCAGACCGGCGGGACAGTTGGGGCGTGCTTTATTCGGTTTTGGATTGGTTTTTACCGGTCTGTGGTTAATGGCCAAATCCCTGGCGCCCTTGCAGCATGCGCCGTGGTTTATGGTTACCATGATGTATTTGCAGCATAACCACCTGCTGTCGGTGCTGGCCGGTGTACTTGCCTCGGCGCTGCTACACAGCAGCGCTGCTGCAACGGGCATCGTAATGCTTTTGTCCAATCAGAATTTAATTGCATTACCTACCGCGGTGGCCATGGTGCTGGGTAACAACATCGGCACCTGCATAACCGCAGTGTTGGCCAGTATTGGTGGGCCTCGGGCCGGCAAACAAGTGGCCGCCGCCCACGTATTGCTCAACATACTGGGAGCGGTACTATTTCTGCCCCTGATTAAGCCATTTGCTCTGTTGGTGGGACTAACCGCCGGGGAACTACCCCACCAGGTGGCTAACGCCCATACTATATTCAACGTCGCCAGCAGCCTTGTTGTTCTGCCGATATTACGTCCCTTTACCGCACTAGTACGCCTTCTAGTACCAAACCGCAGACGATAATCCAGGCTGGGGTCAGGTCATGCAGTTATGCAGGGCCTGACCCCAGCACATTACCGGCGGTAATCGCGTTTAGGGTAGGTCAGCCTGGACCGGTTCCTGCGCCGACGGACATTAAACCAGCTTAAAATCAAAAGTATAGTAATCCCACCCAGCAGCCATACCCAGGGGTAACTGGTGGTACTACGCGGAACGGCGCTCACTGTCACCAGGTTTACCCGACCCAACTCCCGGCCTTGGGCTTCCAATACCAGCTCGCCCAGGTGTTCCCCGGCTTCCAGCGGTGCTTCTATGTTTTCGGCCAATTCAACCCGGCGGGTAATCTCCGGTTTGCCTTCAACAGGAAAATTATAATAAAAGTATCCTGCAGTTTCTAGTACTGCTTTTTCCGACCCATTTTTCACCGGGGTATCGGTAATCATCTGCCGCGGTGTCATTAGTTCCACCGGCGCAAAGGCCTGAAAGCCGTAATCCAGCAACGCAGCGACATCACTCCACAGGTTGGCGCCCTGGCTGCATAATACCACGGCAATCAACTCCCGCCCAGCCCGCCGGGCCGAGGCTACAATGCACTGCCCTGCGTCCACAGTATAACCTGTCTTAATGCCGTTGGCCCCTTGATAACCGTAATAACCTCCGGTCAGGAGCCGGTTATGGGTGTAAAAGTCTTCCTGCAGCGGCCCGTGAATCTGCTCCAGTTTTTCTACGCTCTGCAGCACCTCAGGTGACATGTACTTTTTCCGTTCCAGCTTAATGTTCACAGTGCCTGCAATACGGCGAAATGTCTCGTTTTGCATGGCTGCACGCCCAATTAAAGCCAGGTCCCGGGCGGTGGTGTAATGATCGGGATCGGGCAAACCGTGCGGGTTGGTGAAGTTGGTGTTACGGGCACCCAATTCCCTGGCCCGCTGGTTCATCATTTTAGCAAACCCGTCCACCGAACCGCCAAGATGTTCGGCGATGGCCTCAGCGGAGTCATTGGCCGAGGTCAGCAACAGCATGTACAACATGTGTTCCATGGGCAGTTTTTCCCCGGGCTGCAGACCTACGCGTGAACCGTCAACCGAGGAGGCCTGCTGGCTAACTTCCACCATTTCGTCCAAGGACGACTTTTCCAGTGCCACCAGCGCGGTCATAATCTTGGTGGTACTGGCCGGGTACATTTTCTGTTTCGCTTCCTTGCCGTAAAGCACCTGACCGTTTTCTGCGTCCATCACTAGCACGGCCGTGCCTTCTATAACAGGTTCGGTGGGCGGCTGGGCCACCGCTGGATTAGCAATGGGGAATATAAACAATATCACTGTATAGATAATAATTATTTTCCTGAACAAAATATTTCTCCCGTTACATGTTAAATTCTCAAGATATGGGTATATAAAAAAACTAACTTCTGAGTATTTAAAAGACTTAAACAACTTTTTTATTTTATCACAGCCCAGGATGTTTAACCAGTTCCCCGCTGCCGTGAGGCCGCCACGGTTACAAAAAGCGCCAGTATCACTACCAGTGCAGTTAAGGGCAGCACCAGCGCAGAACTGATACCCTGGAAGAAATGTACCAGGTGGGCCACCAACCCGCCAAACAGGAAGGCCAGGAAGAATATGGCCAGCCATATAGCCGCCCCTTCCCGCCAGCCCCGTTCCTTAAAAATAATCAACGTCGTGGCAATACAGGGCACAAACAGAGTCAGGGTAACCAGGGCCACGAACGTCTGCAACGGCTCCATGGGGATGCTGATAATCCCGGCGGTGCCAAAATCACGGCGAATAAAACCCATAATGAACGCATAGGCGGTTTCCCCGGGCAGCAGCAGCCAGCCAGTGGTTAACGGCTCCATAGCGTGTTCAATCCGCTCCATTAGGCCGGTTACCCGCAGCATGCTTAAAGTTAAAGCACCGCCCAGAAAGATTGGAAAAGCTTCCTTAATAAAGCCGAAGGTCCGGGCCCATGTTTTCATCAGCACATTGCTCGGCCGGGGCAAGCGCATGGTGGGCAAATCGATAAGTAGCGGCACGGTGTGCCCGGGCAGGAACCGCCCCAGCACGGTGCCCACCCCCAACATAATACTCAAAATCAATAACCCATACAAAATAACATAACCTGCCCCCAGGCCGCCCAGAATGGCTGCTACAAAAGCCAACTGGGCCGAGCAGGGCACGGTAAGGGCTAGCAGGAACGTGGCGATACGCCGCTCCCGGTCCGAGGCCAACATACGAGTGGTGATAATGGCCATGGTTACACAGCCGAAGCCCAGCACCAGCGGGATTACCGCCTGGCCATTCAGCCCCAGGTAACTCATCACCCGGTCTGTGAGAATGGCAATGCGGGGCAGATAACCCGAGTCCTCAAGCATGGACAGTACTAGGTAAAAACCAGCCACCAGTGGGAACAATAAGCCAAACAGGTAAGTAACTGCCATCGTTAATAGCCCGAACTGCCCGGCCAGGATTGTGCCCAGCGTAGCATCCAGGTCAAGGAATCGGGACAACAGCAACCGCACCAACGGCTCGTAGTAATCACCCATTAACGTACCTTCGGTAAAACCAACCACTGTTTGGGCAAAGAAAACGCCCACCAGTTCGTAAGTTAACCATAAAGTAAATATTAAAGCCGGAATACCGGTCAGGGGGTTAATCAGCCAATGTCCCAATCGGGTGGCCAACCCGGCGTCAGCACCTCTCTCAAACAGTACAGCTGAGGCAGTATCGTTAACCCGACGCCGCCTTGTAGCGTAGATGGCTTCCCTCTGCTGACCCGGTTCCACCCCGCGGCGGGCGGAAACGTCGGGATCACCTTCCAACACCAGCAGTGCTTCGGCTCGGCCCAGGTCCGGGTACCGTCCGAGCAGCTTTTCCACTACGGGGTCGCAGTGTCCCGGCCGCGCTTCTGCCAGCCTTTCTCTTAGGCGGTCGACACCCTGGCCGGTAATGGCCGCTGTTGGTATCACTGGAACGCCCAGCCGCCGTTCTAGTTCTTCGGCGTCCACTTCCAACCCCCTGGCCTTAAGCTCGTCCACCATGTTCAGGGCCACCACCATAGGCACCCCGGCATCAGCCAGCTGGTAAGTAAGAAAAAGGTCCCGGTACAAGTGCACCGAATCCACCACATTTATAACCAGGTCGGCCGAGAGCACCTCGTCCCGCACCTGTGCTTCCTCCGGGGTAAATGATGACAGTCCGTAAGCCCCGGGGGTGTCCACCAGGAAATCGCACCCAAACCGAGAACAAATAAACTCCATGGTCGTGCCGGGGAAGTTGGATACATCCACGTATTGGCCGGTAAGCCGGTGAAAATAAACCGACTTGCCCACATTAGGGTTACCGACCAGGACAACCTTAATTGGGGACTTTTCATCGCTGATGGAGGTGTGCCCCTTTTCTTTATTAGTTTCGACAGCATTCTTTTTAATGGTCATTAAAATTCCTCTATTTGAGTTAAGCATAGCATTAAATTATCATAGCTTATGCAAAAATAAGCTTATGCCAAAATTAAAAAAGCCCCGCCGCCTCGGGGTCAATGGTATATTATTGTAGCGTAATTACTTTGCCTTTAACGTGCGCTTAATACAGCCCGCTTTCCAGGGCCGCCATGCCAGCTTTGGCCTGCCTCACCGGGGTCAACATTTCTACGTTAATGTGCCGAGCCAGTTCCCGGCCCACTGCTATTTCCTGCCGGTGCTTGCTTATAACCACCGGACCGGCGGGAATGACACCGGCGCAGTAAAATTCTTCTCCCTCGCCAATGCCCATACGAATGGCCTGTTCCCTGATTCTTTCATCAGCTATGGATATTATTTTGACCCAATCACCTGTTCGCACCTGATCCAACATCATGGCCACATCCTCCAGGACAATTGATAAAGATAACCGTTCGCATCCATATTATATTTTACCTGAACAGCCCGGTCAATATTTAATTTAATGCGGCTTTAAAAAATTTGTACCACCTGTGTAATAGATCGTACGCTAAGTAAGTTAAGCGCCCGCATTGGAGATTAATGAATAAAAAATACTTTTAAGATTAGTAGAGTGTAAAAAAAAAACAGACCGGAAAAACTACCCCCGAAAGGAGTTGAGCGGATGACTCAAATAGATACCAAGGGCATAGCTGTAGCACAGCTGGATGACCAGCAGTTACAGCGCCTCATGACGGCGGAAAAGGATCTTAATAATGCCGCGGGCGGCCAGGAAATCTACCTGCTGGCAGTGGCCCGCCACCCCGGAAAATAAAATATATGAATACCCGGCCATACCTATATCAGCATAATTAGAAGTTGAAATTCCCAGAAAGTAGGCTTTATTGTTGGTAGGGGCACCCCTTGCGGGTGCCCTTACCATTTTAAAATCCTATGATTAGCCATATTTGCTCCTCTGACGGTGACGCATTAGCGGCATGCCGATCTATTCTTTTTATTTACGAAGCCAGCCAAACAAAAAAGGCCATTAAAAAAGAGCTAATGGTAAAAAATAAAAATAATAGCAAGAACACCGGATCGATATACAGCCTACCGATCCGAATTTTTTTTATGCTCTCCGGACCCTTATTTTTATTTTTCCCCTCAGCCATAACATTTCCCCCTCTGGAGTCTGGAACCCCAGCTTGAATTAGACAAACTTGCGTCGAATGCTTTCCAGGTGTTTTTTCAAGTTGCCCTTCCCGCCCATATCCCGCAAAAGGGCTTCCACATGGCGATACCGGTTCGGCTCACGCATATCATCCAAAAACCTGTACACACCTGCCCTGCGCCCCACTTGGAAATTGGTTTTCTCAGCCTCGGGTAAGGTCTGATAACGGTCAATAATACCCAGTAATCTGTCTCGGTCATCGGGCAGCTTACCTTCCAATTCCTGCAGTAAATTTAAAATATGGTCACTGACCAACCTGGTGGTAACACCCTGCAGTGATTCGATTAACAACCGAATTTCAGCCACAATTTCATCCTCGTCCAGCGGTTCAAATACACCGCTGGTCATCAAATCGTGCAACGGGGTTCCTTTTAATACCGTCAAAGTTCTCAGGCGCACGTGCTCGGGGTTTATAGCGTTAATCCGGGCGGCGGTTTCCAGCGCGTGTTCCCGTGAATACTGCCTGCCACCCAGACCGGGCATTACGTACCAGCATATTGATATCCCGGCCGCCTTGATTTTACGACCTGCTTCCTCCAACTGAGCGGCAGTGACACCCTTTTGGATTAGCTTAAGCACCTGGTCGGAGCCGGATTCCATGCCCATATGAATTCTATTCAGACCTGCTTCACGCAGCGCAGTCAATTCATGCACTTTTTTACGGGCTGCTGTATCGGCGCGGGCGTATGTGGTTATCCTTTCCACGGCAGGTAAAACCTGACAAATATATTTAACAATCCGCACCAAATCATCTGTTTTCAAAAGTAGGGAATTAGCATCCTGAAGAAACACATTTTTACTGCCATTATACAACCAGGCACCCACATGATAATGCAGATGACCGTGCCGTGCGCCAGCCTCGTGCACCACGTCGGCAGTTATTATTCCATCCCGTCCCATTTCCCGCGATAGTTGCTGTACCTGCCCGGACACCCGGCTAACAGTGTCCACATCTGCCAGGACGTCCTCTATGGGACGGCGGCTGAACTGTTCACCCTTAAAAGTTTTACAGAAGGCGCACTTGTTCCAGGGGCAATTGCGTGTAACCCTAATCAACAGACTGTCGGCCTCACTAGGTGGACGGATAGGTCCCTGTTCAATAAACATATTGTCACCACCTCATTAAAAATTTAGCAAAATTAATTTAGATTAAACTAAATTTTATCATACTTTTATTATTTTAGTGCGTAAACAGTTCTGTTTTCATTAAAATCCCCATACCCTTGCGCGTCACAAATAAATAAAAACATGATTATTCCCTTTACTCAGTATCCCTCTTGAGAGAAAAACATTTTTCATAAACAATTGAGCACCACAGAGGGATGCTGTCATCCTGAGCGTTAGCGAAGGATCTAGATTCTTCACTTCGTTCAGAATGACATGACGCTGTACCACTTACTTAGCTAACGGTATAATATTAATAAAAATTGTCTATTCCCCCATAAGAATTATTTCATGACAGCTCATTTCATTGTGAACGAAGTGACAGCTTACCTCTATGGGCACATTTGTTTATGAAGAAGGATATTTTCTCTCAAAGTATCAAAATTAGCTCACTCATCTAGTTTTGAAGAAGGATTTCCTTACCCCAAGGGAGAAACATATGAAACACGTAACATCATCTTGTCAAGGCGGCTAAGCCTTTGATGAGCGAGCGTATACGGACAATAGTGAGTAGCACCGCAAAAAGCCGAACCAGCGCAACAATTGGGAGTTTGATCTTGGGCGGACTTTCAAACATCTTATTAAAGCATGTCATTGTTTTTTAAATCATACCCCCGGCGCAACAAGGAGGTTTCAATATGAACTTGCCGATACGGCTAGCTGAGATTGCCAGGGTTTCACCCGGTCAAGAAGCGATAGTTTTTCAAAACCGTCGCATGACATACGCCCAGTTAGATACCCGAGTGAGCCAACTGGCCAATGGGTTGCTACAATTGGGCTTAAAGTCGGGCGACCGGATTTTGCTGACTCTGGGTAACTGCCCTGAATTCGTCATCGCTTACTATGCGGTGATAAGAATGAAGGGAGTAGTGGTTCCAGTCAGTCCCAAATATACGATCAATGAAATTGGTGTAATCATAAAGGACTGTCAACCTGGTTTGGTAATCACCTGCCCGGAACTTCAGCAGACCTTCATTAAACTCAAAGAAAGCATCGACATTCCCCAGGGGGTAATTGTTAACAGCTGCAATTTGGAAAGCGAAACTTTCCTAACCTTTGAACAGGTATGCAGCAAAGGTGCTTATGCTTTCCCAGGTACTAAATACAACCGTGAAGACCTGGCCGTAATTATGTACACCGCCAGTTCAGCAGGTAAGCCCAAAGGGGCTATGCTGACTAACTTCAACATGTACAGTAACGCCCTTACCTACTCCCAGTTGTGTAGCATGAGCCCATCCGACCGGGCGCTACTTACTGCCCCTGCTTATCATATCGGTGCTCAGACCTGTATTATGAACAACGCCATCGTAGCCGGCGCCACCCTGGTAATCCAGGAAGGCTGGCGGGGAGCTGAAGAACTGCTCAGAATAATACAGGAAGAAAAAGTAACCTTTTTCTTCGGCACACCCACCATGTATAAATTTATCGTCGACTGTCCCAACCTGGAAAAATACGATGGCAGTTCACTGCGTATAGCATTTACAGCTGCGGCCAGAATGCCCGCCGATCTATACGATGAATTTAGAAACAAAATGAATTTGCATTTAACAGAAGGCTACGGCCTAGTTGAAACTTCCCCAGCGGTAACGACAAATTTCATAGAGAAATCCGGCAAACAGGGTTCTATCGGTATTCCCATCCCCGGAGTGGAAGTCAGGATTTTTGATTACGAAGACCGGGAAGTGCCCCAGGGGCAGGTGGGTGAAATCGTGGTGCGTGGGCCCAATGTTATGCTGGGCTATTATAACCGTGACGAAGAAACCCGGTGGGCGTTGCGTAACGGGTGGTTCCATACCGGCGACCTTGCCTATGCCAACCCGGACGGGTACCTATACATTGTAGACCGCAAAAAAGACTTAATTATCCGTGGCGGTGTTAATATTAACCCGCGTGAGGTTGAGGATGTTCTATACACTCACCCCGGTATCTACGATGTAGCTGTGGTAGGAGTGCCCGACGCTGTAATGGGTGAGGAACTGCTGGCCTTTATCATGGTTAGAGATGGACATGAGCTAGGTGACGTGGATATTAAAGATTTTTGCCAGGGCAAAATAGCTAAATACAAAATACCACGCTATTATCGGTTCGTAGCCAGCTTGCCCAAAACATCTTCCGGTAAACTGATGCGCAAAGAACTGCAAACCTGGATCAGTAAATAACAATAAGCTCAAAACATACTCTATCGATGCCTCCCACTCCCAAAGCCTCCGGCCACACAGCCGGGGGCTGTTATAATATGCATCAAAAACAACCCCAAAGAGCTGTTTTTTTCACCACTTTTTTTTCTAAATTATGAACCGGAAAACACCCAGCATCCTATTCGCAGAGGAAAATCTAGTTTGTGAAAATTTTTACAAAACCTATTGACAAATGTGGTGCTTAGAAATATCCTAAGGATAAGGAAGCGGGTTACTGAAGCACTTAAGAAAGTACTTAAGAAAGTACTTAAGAGCACAATCTTTAAATTAGTGATTGTTAGAGGTCACTCAAATTAACAAAAGGCAACCCGCGTTAATACAACTATAAAGGGGGTGGCACATAAAATCAGAGCCGAGCATCAGTTGTCATCACGATAGTGAAATATTTCACCAACTCCATGGGCTATATTGTTACCTTTGCTCTAATAAGTAACTAAATCATTTGTCATTACGGGACGTGGCCCGGTCCCAAAACAGTAACAATAATTGCGAAAGGGGGAATGTCCGAAACTGTTCGGTCTTACCACAAGTCAAGCATTCAATAAATTAAATGTTTAACCGACTGTTCTTTAGAGTTTTATAGAAAAAAATTAATAACCCATTTAAAGGGGGGTTAAACCAATGAGAGCACTATATGAAAGCTTTATGTACGCAGCCAAAGCCCACGCCAAGTGGGAAATCGCAACAACCCAGGTTATAGTTAAAGACCGTAAAAAATTATTGATACTGCTGGTATTGTTTCTGCCAATCCTGATACCGGCTATCGCCCATGCCGGTTCTGTACTGCCCGGATTCATTGGTAGCAAGTCTTCCTTTGGACCTTCGTTCTTCTCGCCCACCACGTTCTACGGGTCCATTCTGATCGGGCTTTGCGCCGGTTTAATTACCGGTTGTATCGGCGCCGGCGGTGGTTTCATCATCACCCCTGCCCTGATGAGCCTGGGGGTTAAGGGAATCATGGCCGTTGGTACCGACATGTTCCACATTTTCGCCAAGGCCATTATGGGTACCGCTGTGCACAAAAAACTCGGCAACGTGCACGTTGGTCTGGCCATCGCCTTCCTGGCCGGCTCTTTTATCGGAGTTACCGGAGGCGGCGCACTCAACAGAGCCATATTTAACCACAACCCGGTAGTCAGTGACTTTGTAATTAGCCTGCTGTACGTGTTCATGCTAGGGTTCCTGGGCATTTACGCCATGACTGATTACCTCAAATCCAGGAAAAAGAGCGGTGCTGAAGCCGGCGACGCTCACGGCGGATCTTCCGGACTGACCGGTACGGCTAAAAAGATGCAATCTGTAAAAATCCCGCCCATGATTACCTTCGACGAGGACATCACTCCAGGCGGCAAGAAAATCTCCGGCGTATTTGTAGCCATGTGCGGTGGTCTCGTGGGATTCGTGGCGGCCATCATGGGTGTTGGCGGCGGCTTCCTGACCTTCCCGATTTTTGTTTACGGTCTGGGCGTGTCCTCCTTCACCACTGTAGGTACAGATATTCTGCAAATTATCTTCACCGCCGGTTACGGTTCCATCACCCAGTATGCTATCTACGGCTACGTGTTTTATACCCTGGCCATGGGCATGCTGGTGGGGTCTCTGCTGGGCATTCAACTCGGCGCTATCACCACCAAGGTGGTGCCCGGTATTCAAATCCGGGGCTTCTACGCAGTAGCCATTCTGGCCGGTTTTATAAACAGATTGTTCGTACTGCCCGACAAACTGCGCATCATGGGTTATATCAACATGAATCAGGCAACGACCAAAATACTTGAAACCATTGGCGCGGTCATTTTCTTCGGCCTGGTAACCATATTCGCGCTGTGGATTATTTCCACCTTCGTACGAAATATTCCCAACCTGAGAGCCGATGCAATAGTGGCCAGCTCCGGTGGAAAGGGAGTGAGCAAATGATTACTAACAAGAAAACTTTCGCTCTCGGCATGGTAATGCTGATTTCCTTCTCCCTGGTGTTCGTGCTAATAATGTCACCCATTTTCGGTGAAGGCAGGAACGGGCTGGTATATGCAGACGACATGTTCAATTCGCTGTCGAAGGGATCTGCCTACTTCATTGATGAAGAAGCAGCTAAAGCCGAAAAATACGCGGGTACTGGCATTGATGTTAAACTTACAGCAGCCGATGAAGCTCAGGCCCAGGCCTGGACCACCCTGTACACCGCTGCGGGAGCAGATGTTAACACAACCGGCACCGTAGTCGCGGTAAAGGGAGACCTGGGCAATATCATAAACACTGTCCTGGCCGATGCTGATGCCATGTACTACAACAACAGCACCGCGCTTACTAATAAGTACGGCATTGAGGGCAGGGAAGCAACTTATGCCTGGTACAATTCCTTCAAAATCATGGATGAGACGCTTAAGAATCAGCAGCGCTTTGCTGAATCAGCGGCCATAAACAACATAATGAAAAAAGCTGTAGAGCCGGCTTATAATTACTACGGTATTGAAATTAAAAAAGTGGCCGACTACAAAGGGATTGTGTTTTTCCTGATGGCATTCTACCTGGTATACACCCTGTGGTACGGGTTCTCCATCTACTTTATCTGTGACGGTGTGGGTATCACCATGACCAAGGCCGCCAAAAAAGTCGAAGCTTAGACAAAAACCCGTGTCAAAAGAGCGCACCCCAAAAAGAAGCTGCCATAGGTATTCGGCAGCTTCTTTTTGTCTATATTACAATATTCTTTAATTCAATTGTTTTAGCCCAGGTTAGGAAACAAACCTGTAACCCGCAGAGAAATGCATCAAATACATTGGCCCGTCCATTTCCCAATATCCCGGCGGGGGTGCCGCTTCACGCCTGACCGAATCTACGGAAAACTTACAGTTACTTATCACTATCGAGGCACAATTTCCTACCTGGGCTTTTTCTCCAGGCCCCATGATATGATAATTGCCCTGATATTCGGCACACTCAAAAATACATATATAACAATCTCCGGCATCAATAGAAGTAACCGAGCTCATATTCTGAAAGTTTTTGATGGCCGTATTCTGAACCAGTTTATAAGAGAAATCACCGTGCCAGATGCGAGCATGTTTGGTGACACTGGACGTTCTGAAAAACCCCTCCAGTGATTTAATTATTCTTTTAAGGCCGGAAGCCGCCGCCCAATCAAGGCCTCTGTTTCCTGTTTGCGAGATGCTCGACATTTTTAATCCCCCCTGGTTACTAACATGATAATCCTCCAGAAAGGAAGATGCATCAGTTTAGTGTTGAATAGCCAAATAATAGACCCAAAATACCATAGCTTCTGGTGAACATTTCACAAATAGCCAGAACCGCAATCTATTCTCAGAACATTCAAAATTGTTAAGTGTAACTATTTATATTTTACTTGTCATTACATTTTTTATCAAGTACATTTCTAAATTTATTTATTTAAGGCTCATTAAGCTTATTTAAAAATTTGTTTTGTCATTTGTTTTGCACGCTTTTTTGTATTAAAAAACCTAATGACTGGACGGGCTTACCAAAGGCTATAAAAAATCACCAGCCATCATGCGCATTTGCGCTTTACAGCATCTATTTGACCATAATGCTTGAAAAATGCTAAAAACGTCTTGTCTTAAACCAGGAACATCAATAAAATATAATAATAACAAACTAATTTATAAAGGAGCCAAACGGATGAAAATAGTTTCAATATACGGCGTAACCAAGCAAAGCGGCAACACTACCATAGCCGAAGAACTTTCTTTAATGAGCCAAAGCAAGGGGTACAAAACACTTCTGGTAGACCTGGATCTTCACAAAGGAGATGTAACCGAAAGACTTAAACTGCACCATTCTCCCAACATCAGCGACTGGTGCGAAGACATTTACCTGGAGAGCAAAAAAAATGGCATCATTAATGTAAATTATAATCAGTCAGATTGGGCGCACTTCATACAGAAACACGAGTCCGGCCTGGAAGTCCTGGCCAGCAACACAAACCGCAAATTGCCGGATTACGGCAATATTTATTATGAAATGAGAATAATTAATGATGCAATTAAAAAGAGCGACTATGATATTGTGATTGTAGACATGGGCAATAAACACACCAGCTATAACTTCGCAATCCTGGAAGATTCCGATTACCCGCTACTGGTAGTAGACACATTTAGATACAATGTGAAAGCACTAAAGCATTTTCTCTGGGATTTGGAAGACCTCCATTTCCCGGTCAACAAGTTACAATTACTGTTCAACAGAGAAGCTTCACCCATTGAAGACCTTCCCGAAGCCGTGGCCCAGGAATTCGGCCTGCCAGCGATTGGTGTTTTACCTGAAATGCATGAAGTAGATGGCTGCATGATTAAGGATGATTTCTGCCAGAGAATAGAAGCTATTCTCGAAAAAATTATGACCAGTTAGTGATTAATTTTAAAATGAAAAGATTCGGCTTGTGAAATATTGCCCACAAGCCGAATCTTTTCATTTTTTAAGTATAAATATAGATGATTATGCTGTTAACTCAGTAATTTCATTTGATGAGAAAAACACTTTCATCAACAAATGCGCACTAAAGAGGGCAGCTGTCATCCTGAGCGTAGCAAAGGATCTAGATTTGATTCTTCACCTCGTTCTACAATGACATGACGCTGCACCACTTACTGAGCAAAGGAATAGTCACTTAAATTTATTATTTCTAACCTAAACTATGAATCATTAGGTTTCTCTCCAATCTCTACCATAATAGATATGGTAGTCCGTTCGCGATAAACCGTGAGCGATATTTTTTGCCCTATTTCAACTTCTTTGATGCGGTCAGCTAATGAATTGGCATCCTTAACGGTTGTTTTATCTATCTGCAGTATTATGTCGCCCTGGCGCAATCCTGCTCGTTGGGCAGGGCTGTCTGGAACGACCCCCACCACCATTACTCCCTCGCCGCTTTCCATGCCGAAGTATTCTGCTATATCAGGCGTTAAATCGTGCATCTGAATACCTAACCAAGGCCTGATCACTTTACCCTTCTGTTTCAAGTCATCTAACACGCCATTGACAGTACTTGTAGGTATGGCAAACCCTATTCCTTGCGCTTGGGCTACCGCCGTATTTATGCCTACTACATCCCCTTGTAAATCCAGCAGAGGGCCACCACTGTTACCCGGGTTGATGGCTGCATCGGTCTGCAAAAGGTTTTTATAATAACGACCTTCCACCGGCACCGGTCTTCCTTTGGCGCTAATAACACCCACCGTAACGGTATGATCAAAGCCATACGGGTTACCTATAGCAATGACCCAGTTGCCCACTTCAATTCTTTCTGAGTCCCCAAACTTTAATGAAGGTAATTCTTGTTCAACTTGAATTTTTAAGACGGCCAAGTCCAAATCATAATCGGCACCCACTAACTTGGCGGGGTAATCTTTATTTTCATTTTGCACGGTTACCGTAATTTTATCGGCTTCAGAAATTACATGCTCGTTTGTTAAAATATAACCATCATTTGAAATAATGAAACCTGAGCCCAAACCAGTCTCAGTACGTTCACTCCGGGGCTGGGGCGTGGTCCCAAAAAAGTCCCTAAAAAACGGGTCGTTAAAGAAGGGGTCGGAATGATAACTGGTAGTTTTCTTTTCAACGCTTATTTGCACTACCGCCGGCCCGGTTTTTTTCACAATGTCGGCTATGGTTCCGGAGTTTACCCCCGGTATACCCTGCTGGGCGCTAGCGGCATTCTCGTTTCCTGAAGCGGATAAACCGCTGTCGGCAGCCCGGTTGTTAAAAAACGAACAGCCGGTCGCAAACATAATCCCCGCCACAAGAGCAGTCAGGCCAGTTAATAGAACTATACGTTTGATAAGTGCTAACATTTAACCACCCCCGCTAATGTGTTAAATATAAAAAGTTTATGAAATGTCATAGCAAATTATAGCAAATGTAAAAATGTTTTTCTACTGTTTAAAGATTTAACCGTTTTTCTTTTATCAATTTATGATCGGTTTGACGATTAATATTAAAATTGGCACTGATTTTGGGTTGCCCACAATTGACATTTTGTCATCAGCAAACTCCGATGCAAATGAACACCAATAGCCATCACGTCTATTAACGATTATTGTCAGAATATTAATATTTTAATTGGAGGCATGTGAAATATTGCACTACCATTTGATATCATATATAATAGCTGTAAGAATAAAAACGCTGACTTGTGAAATTTTTTACAACCGGTTTGAAAACAGGAGGTGGGTTATATAAGGTATTTAGATTAATCGGAATAGCTTAGCGGCGGCATATAATAAGCGGATAATATAAAGAATCAACAACGGTCGAAAAAATAATAGGCCAAGTCTCATTTAGCGTTAAAAACAGAACAAGAGGGTGTGTCATTAGACTGGCTGCCACCAGTGACACGTTCCCTCTTACCACAAATAAATCAATACATTAACCGACTGCTCCCACTTGTCAGGGGAACAAACTTAAACCAAATTCAAGAACATGTACATGAATTACAAAATAATATAAGCAATAGTCACTACTTCATTTATGTTCCTTACTATATTATCACAATCCACACCCCCTGACAACACCCAAACTAAATAATTTGTCACTACTATATTTTAATCTGTGGTGACAACAAAACAGAAGATGAGGAGGTTATCCTGGTATGGAAAATCTCAAAGAAAAAAAAGTCAGGGATATAATGATTCCTATATACGAATACCCAATAATTTCCTCGGGGGCCACACTAAAGACTACATTGCAGTTAATGCAAGATTTATGGCATTTACAAGTTGGTAAACCCAAAACAGGACGACGCCACGTTGTTGTTTTCGAAGATAATTTACCAGTTGGCACTTTTGGCATCAACGAAATGTTTAAGGCCATAGAACCAAAGTTTTTGGATGGCTTAACCTTAGTGGGTATGAAATTGCCAAGTTCATCCGTACCAATTTTTTGGGAAGGACTTTTTACCGAGCAATGCATGGAAGTGGCCCAAAGTGCAATCAGGAAGTATACCACCCTATTTGAACAATTCGCCAATGCTGACGATTCACTTCTCAGAGCATCCTGCCACATGGCCAAATACAAAGTGGATTTCCTGCCGGTTAAAAGCAATAACCGGCTTGTTGGCATGGTCCTTAACGAAGATATTTTTAAGGAGATTACTGCTCTGTTGGCTAATTGCGAATCTTTTACGGATACCAGAACCGATAGGCTAGCATAGGCCACAGCACCTTTCGGGCTAAAATAAAGAGACCCCCTAAACCTACCAGGGGAGTCTCTTTACATTATTAGGTTAGCTTTTTAATCTAGCGGCTGAGATTCTTTTTGGCAGTTTTCTTAGCCGCGCTCTTCTCAAGTGCTTTATTAATGGGCATTGCTGCAAGCGCCACGACAGCACCAAACAGCAGGGTCACAAGAATGGTAATGGTTTCAGGGAATATAAACCACAGGTACATGTAAGCGGAAGACAGCACCAACGACATTATCATCAGGGGGAACGCTATTATAAAAAACTTGACAAATGTAATATGACTGCCCCGTTTTTCGGCCATACCTATAACAACAACGTTTGCAGACGCGCCGATGATAGTTCCGTTTCCGCCGAGACATGCACCAAGGGAAAGCGACCACCAAAAGAAGTTCAACGCGGTGGGGTCGGTTACACCCATCATCTGACCCATGTTTTTAATTAATGGTATCATAGTAGCCACAAACGGTATATTATCTACGAATGCCGATGCTATACCGGACATCCATAATATCAGCATCGCCGTAGGCAACATCGCGCCACCGGTTACATCCAAGGCAGCTGCGGCAATGGCTTCAATTACGCCTACCTTTTCCAGACTACCAACTAATACGAACAAACCGATAAAGAAAAATATAACCGGCCATTCCACATTATGCAGTGCATGCTCCGGGTCCTCACGACTTATAAGAAGCAGCAGACTGGCCCCGGTAAGGGCGATGACCGAAGACTCCAGATGGACGTACTGGTGGATTACGAAACCAAAAACGGTCAGTGCAAGAACAAACAAACATTTCTTTAACAAACGCATATCCTTTAGTTCATCATGTTCATTTAGTTCCATTATTGTTTTCTGTCGCTCCGGGTCGGCTACCAACTGCGATCGGTAAATTAAACGCAATAGCGTCAATGTACATACATATATAACCACTACAATCGGTGTCAAATTAATGACGAAATCCATAAACCCAAGATGGGTGGCGCTACCGATCATGATATTAGGCGGATCGCCAATTAACGTAGCGGTACCACCAATATTGGATGCAATAATTTCGGCAATTAATATTGGTATGGGACTGATTCTAAGCTTTTGAGCTATAGCAAAGGTCACAGGCACAATTAACAGCACCGTAGTTACGTTATCAAGGAGTGCAGACAGCACTGCAGTAACCAGTGACAGAGCAGCCAAAATTTTAAGCGGTTCACCCTTGGAGCTTTTGGCCGCTTTAATGGCTAAAAATTCGAATATACCGGTCTGCCTGGTGATACCAACAATGATCATCATACCAACCAACAGCCCAATGGTGTTAAAGTCTATGGCGTGTACCGCTTCTTCGGGTTCCAAAATCTTAAATACGGCAATTAACGCTGCTCCCACCAACGCTATAACAGCCCGGTGAATCTTTTCAGAAACTATAATGGCATAAGTAATCAAGAAAACTGCTGTAGCAAAATAAATCTGTAAATGTTCAGGCAAATGCCCATACCTCCTTAATAACACTAAAAATAATTAAAAACTTTTAATAATTAATTATTTACTCAAATTTTCGGAAATACCTTCTTTTTGATTTAAACATCTTTATTATTTTTAAGCAGGCATCAATGGGTAGAGATGCAGGAAAACTGATTTTTTTGAATCAGATCAATAAATTCAAGGGGCGCAACACCCCCCATGAAAACTTGCAAAGCCTCCGGCAGTTTAATAGTGTAATTCTTTAGATACCTTTAGATACACTGTAGGCTATAAAATGAAACAAGAACAACCATTTAAATATAGAGACAAATACCGTAACTGGTACAGAAGAATAAGTTATACTTATTTTTTCATTACGAATAAATTGATTTTACTTGTATATGGTTATATTTAGCTTCTTCTTACCCCCCTGCAATAAGTTGTTTTTGAATTCTATAATTCTATAAAAAATGGATTATAGTTAAGCCCACAGGAAAATCCATTTAAACTACTATAATATTGATTTGAATGCTAAAACCGGGCATTAGCCCTTTAGATTTCTGGCAACGTAAAAATTTAAACTGCCCCTAATCCAAAATGTTCATATTAGAGCTATATGCACCCAATTTCTGTGGATACTTTTACCTATTACCATTTTTCAACTCATGTTTGGGCATACCTCTTCCTGGGTTAGTCTTGTGGATAACTTTTTAATGCTGCGAAACACTTGCTTAAAATTATGATCTATTGTCTTTAAGGCAATTTGCATGCTACATTTGGTGATACCCCTTACCCTTAACTTGTTGGCACCCTGGCTTCTTTTCAAAGAAGAATTGGTGTCTTCAATATAAAGTCCTTATAAAGTCCTTTAAAATAGCCCATGTGAAATAATATACTTTCTACCGCATTTTTTTATCACCTTTCTTACACTACATAATTCATTTTATCATAACCAAAACCACGGCACAAGCGATTTCCTTTACAATCAGAGCTGAAGCATCAAAATACTTTAAACATTAAACCCTTGCAATTTTCCATCTG
>JAENYQ010000008.1 GCA_016841675.1 Desulfotomaculum sp. | reverse complement strand
TTATTCTGGATTGAAAAAGTCAAATTAAATTGGACTGAAAATATGTCAGTCAGTCAGTCAGTCAGTCCGTCAAGTCCTATACTACTCTGGCTTTCTCAAAGGAACAGGAAACTTTATAGTCTAAAATGATTTGATTATTCATTGATTTGCAGTCCAGATTAAAGTGACCGGCAACAGCAGACATCCCGGAAATTTGCCACTTTGCACAGTGAATTGTATATGGAATAATATCGTTTACGCCCTAGCCATAACCATTCTATTATTCGACCCCCAAATCCCTAGGGCTCAAGCATGGTATACTTTAACTGAGCACAAAAGATTTGGTTTATCCATACTGCAGGTCCCCGTTAGGCTTAGCGAATCCAACTTGACAACACATTTTGATGCACATAGAATAAAATCATCAAAATGTTTGGTATTATTTCGTATCGTTCCTTGTGGGAGGGATGGCAAATAGAATGGCTTCAATTAGAATACTTTAAGGTTGTAGCTCAATTGGGTCACATTACCAAGGCTTCCGAAATCCTTTGTATTACACAGCCTTCACTCAGCAACACCATCCGAAGGCTTGAGGAAGAGGTCGGTGTTCAGTTGTTTGACCGACGCGGCAGAAATATTCAGTTAAATGAATATGGTAAATTGTTTCTCGAGGGTGTAGAAAGTGCCACAAATGCCATAGCTTCAAGTATAGAAAAAATCCGTCAATTGAAAATGCAACAAGACGAACGTGTTACCATAATAGCACCCTCTCTCCAAGCATTTCCTGATCTCATTAAATTTCTTGTGGAGAAGTCTCCTCACATTGCATTTTTAAATGGCAATATTTCACAAGATGAAATCATCAAAAAATTGAAGAGCGGGGAAGCTGACTTTTGTATCTCTATTGTTAGCTCTATTGAAGACAGCACGTTGGCTTATGCTATTTTGGAAGAAGACTCTATGTACGCCGTTGTCTCGTCTAGTCACAGGCTTGCCGGCAATGATAAAGTCAGGCTTACTGATTTGAAAGATGAGCATTTTGCCTCCTTCGAGAAAAATTCAACAAAGCACTCCCAATTTGAAGGCTTTTGTAAAAGCGCTGGTTTTGCTCCTCGTATAATGTTTGAAGGAACTACTCTCGACGATGTTTTAGTGGCCGTTTCCTCAGGAAAATTCATTGCCATGCTGTCATGGAATGCTTACAGGCAAAATAGAATGAAAGGAATCGCTTGTCTTAAAATTGTCGACCCTATTCTTTTGATTCAGCGCAGGCTCTATTGGAGCAAAGTCCAAACCAATAAAAGCTACTCAGCAAATGCTGTCAAATATTCTATAGTGGATTTTTTTTCCTTTCCAGCTATTTGAATAAGGCTTTTTAATTATCACTACAGCGTGACATAAAAAAATACTAAACGTAACGAAACTTATGTGTTAAATTGGACATGAGGACTCGGAGACTAAACTGACCACCTGCTAAAAGCAGGTGGTCAGTTTAGTAATTAAGGGCTTGCATCAGTAGTGCAAAAGTTATGGTCGTAGTAATTGTAGCGCGTATTCTGCATATGTTTTGGCGATCGATTGAGAAGAAATCGCCCCTTCCGGGTTATACCATTGAACGAGCCAGTTACACATTCCTAGAATGGCTAGAGTTGCTATTCTGGGGTTTGTCTGCCTAAAATCACCATTATTTACACCATCTTCAATAATGCGGCAGAAAATTTGGCTGTATCCCTCGCGTACAGGCTCTAAGATCTCGCTATAAGGTGGCTTGAGACAATCACGCTCTTGAAGCAAGACGGCAACGACCTCAATATTATCGACGAGTAACAGCATATGGTTGGTCACCGCAAGTTCTAACTTCTGTGCGGGGGATAACTGCCGCGAATATATCTCTTGCAAATTAGGGTAAACTTTCTGCATTGGCTCGTTAAGGATTTGAAAAAGCATGTCCTGTTTACTTTTGATGTGGTGAAAAATGGTAGATTTGCTGACACCGAGTACATCAGCGATCATTTGGGTAGAAGTTCCGTGATAGCCGTGGATGCGGATCAGCTTAGCCGCAGCTTTCAACACATCTTTACTGGTTAAATATACCTTTTTAGAAATGTTCTCACCCCAGGTATTAGTCGTCATTTTCTTCGTTTCCTTCCCTTATTATGATTTTATTAAGCTATACGAGTCTGTCTAATTATTACTAAAATAAAACATTATTTACCATGCTAACAATACCAAGCTTAAATTTTAGGGCTAATTTTAGCATTTTCGTAATAAAAAGTTGTAAACCACAGACAGAAACAGAGTTCCTGTAACTCTAGTTCTAAGGCTCATTTAATGTACGACCTGATGTGCCTTTTTGATGTAAACTCTCCTTTTAGTAAAGTACAGGTACTAAGCTCGAAACATGGTGAATGGATCATGATAGTTCGCCTGCTTTTTTGCAAGAAATGTATCGACAACAAATCTATATAGTCAATAGGTTCTATGTCAAAGCTTGTCAAAGCCAAGTATATATGTTAGCTCATGGGAAAGAGATCCAGTTAAGTTTCTGCCACAGTTATACACCACGCTTTTTTTAGGTGGTTTTGTCGTTATTACTAACTGTTCGACAAATGCATATGAACTTCCTATTTATGGTTAATTAAGCTCTAACTTTTCTAAGGGAATCTTTAAAATAAAACACTAAATAAGTATTTCACTGGCATATTGTATTACATAATAATATACATATATAGTGATCCTTAAACAGGTTTCATTAATTCTATCTGCGAAAAACCCTAGTTTGTAACACTTTTTGGGGGCTTCATTTTCTGAATTATCAGATAGGTGTTACCAAATTGAACTCTAAATAATTAGTACATAACTGTCAATGGACCGAAAATAAAATAGTTTCTGCCAGGTCAAATTTGACCTTCATTCTCGACTTGTTTTATCTTCTAATTCCGTTAATCTGTTGCGTAAATAATTAAGCTCATCCGTTATTTCCTGGTAACTTTTTCTATTTTCCAATACTAGATCTCCCTTCTTATACATCCAAGGAGCTTATTTTTAAACTAGCATAGCCACTAACTAATACTGTAACGTTAATATAAGTATACATATATGTAATTATGGACTATTATACTCTTCATAATCAATACCAAAATACAGAATGCAATAATATTAGGATATAAAAAAACCGCCAGGCTTTTCTACGAAAAAAAGCAGGCGGTTTTCTGGACTATTATATCAAAAACATATCATCCTAAAACCGAGAGTAGAATGGTTTAGAAACTACCTAAAAATCAAACAATTTGTCCAGTTCCTCGTTCTTAATATCAAACTTCGTATTGTGCGGTGGCAGTTCTTCAAGGATAAAGAACTCGGGCAGCCTGTCATCAGCAGGGGTAAAGCCAGCTTGCCTGTTAAACTCACGCTCCACCTTGAGTACATTCATACCCAGGGCCAGCGCGTCATCGGTGGTCAGGGTCAGGCCATACTGGGCATTAAGCATCTCCACGATGGTGGGCAAACCTTCGGGGTTGTCCAGTACCGCAAAGGCTACAAACAGGCACAGACCGGTGGAATCCACAGCGGCAGTGGCAATCTGCAGGTTGCGGGACAGTTCCACCTGTCCTTCAGCCTTGGTGGGAGCCACAAATCCACCGACTTTCAGAATATTGGCGGTAACTGCGTATCCGGCAGTATGGTCGGCACCCATGGTGGTAGTTGCATAGGTTACCCCGTTACCCTTGCAAGAACGCGGGTCATATGCCGGGATACCCTGCCCCTTGACAGCGGGGATTCTGGTGACACCGTAAAGTTTGCCGGCGTTGGTGGCGCCGCTGGCGACTACGCGGCCCAGCAAAGTTCCCTTACCTACTTCTTCTAAAGCGGCAATGGCAGCCGGGCCGTCACCGAAGGAAATGACACCGGCTTCCATAAGCACACCCAGAGTGCAGCCGGCTTCGATGGTGTCTAGACCCACATCATTGCAGATGTAGTTCATTTTAGCCACATCGTCAAGATCGCTGATTTCCAGGTTGGGGCCAAATCCCCAGGCAGTTTCATACTCGAGGGGAGAACACACCCTGCCGTCCGGCATTGGGTAAGCGTTGGAGCAGCGCATAACACAGCCGGGATGGCAGGCGTGAGTTGCCTTGCCCCCGCGGGCGATGGCCACTTCAGCTAATTTTTCTCCGCTGACCTCGCTAGCCTTGTCAAAACGGCCGAACCTGAAGTTCCGAGTAGGAAGTGTGCCAGCTTCGTTAATGATATTCATCAAAACGTTGGTTCCGTAAGCGGGCAGTCCCTGGCCGGTAACCGGGTGGTCCAGAAGCATTTGGGAGAATTTCTTGGCCGCTTCTTTAAAGCGTTGGACGTCTTGTACCGGTGCATCAAAAGTCTTGGTTGCATCAACAATGATGGCTTTAAGGCCTTTGGATCCCATAACTGCGCCCAGACCGCCGCGACCGGCGTAACGGCTGCTGCTGCCTTCGCTGTCGTTGTTGGTAACACCGGCTGCTAGCATTAGCATTTCGCCGGCCGGGCCAATGGTGATAACACCGACTTTATCCCCAAAACGTTCTCTGCAGATTGCTGTTACTTCATAAGTACCCTTGCCAACCAGGTCGTCGGCAGGCATCATTTCAGCACCATCGGCGGTGAGTTTAAGTAGATAAAACCCTTTATCAGCGGGTTTACCTTCGATTACGATAGCTTTAATATTAATATTTGCCAGTTTCTGAGAGGTAACACCGCCAGCATTTGCTTCCTTGATGGTACCGGTAAGGGGACTTTTTGCGCCTACAGAGAGACGTCCCGAAGAAGGGGCGCTGGTTCCGGAAAGCAGCCCGGGGGCAATGACCAGCTTGTTGAACGGTCCCAGTGGGTCACAAGTGGGGAGCACTTCGTCCGCCACCAATTGGGATGTAAGTGCGCGGCCGCCAAGAACAAGATATTGTTCGGGAACGTCTTCAACCTTCACTTGCTGAGTGGCCATGTCTACCCTAACAAACTTAGCCATCAATATTCCTCCTCGTATAATAAAATAATCCCCTTTCCACAATGGGAGGCATGGCAGTTTCCCGCCACACCCTGGCGTCCCAAAACCACCATTACGATAATACAATGAAGGTATCCGGGCTCGGAGAATAATTGATTGATTAAATTGTTTGCTTTTAAGATACTTTTATAATACAGCACCATGACTAAAATATATGTATGTTTAGCTTAAACCCAACCTCATATAGCTTTAACACCACATCATATTAAGCTTAAAACTTTAATATTTAGTTTATAAATTATTAAAATATTCTTAAATTTTATGATAACGGATTATAATTATACCGTTAACTCAGTAAGTGTAAAGCGACATGTCATTGTAGAAGTGAAGAATCTAGATCCTTCGCTAACGCTCTTAGATGACGGTTCCCCTTGTGGTGCACAATTGGTACCATTCTTCATTTCACTGCATTTCATTTAAAATGAACGCAGAATGACACGGATCTGGACCTTTGTAGTGGTTTCTGACACACTATTTATTTTTATGTTTATCTCCCTGGTTAACCAAGCCAAGGATTACCCGGTACGGCCCTGGAGTGCCCGGTGGGACAAACCCCACCCTATCCCCGGGGTTCACCGTTCGTTCCAGCGGGCCGGCAATACCGTTGATAAAAACAGTCTCGATTTTTTCCCGCGGCAATTCAAGTCTAACTGCTAGTTCCGCCGCTGTGCACTGCTTGTCCAAAGAAACCTGCATCGGAAATGGCCAACCACGCTGATCGAATATTACTTTAAGATATGAAAACCCTCTTACCTCTACATTCTTGACTTCGGACAACCCAATCACCATCCCGATATAACTAATACATACCAATGCTTATTATTACAATTTAATGGCCAAAGCACTCCAAGCTATCAAAAACGACTTAATGAGCACCCTTATTGATACTATTATACAATTTAAACAACCCACAGCCAACAAGTAACTGTGGGTTTGCTCTTTAAAATGTTGTCTTTTACAGGCTATTGTTAGCGCAACGAAAAACCTTGCCTTCCCAAGTCCTAATCATGACGTGATTTTTGCCCATTGATAACAGATATTGAGGTAGAATTGGTGTTTTACCTGCCCCACCCGGGGCGTTGATAATATACCAAGGAATAGCCAAACCAGACGTAAAACCGCGCAAATTCTCCATGATTTCCAACCCTTCCTGGATGGTGGGCACAAAATGGGCGGTACCCTTAACGGGCTTGGCATGGAAAATATAGTAGGGTCGCACATGTATTTTAAGCAGTTCATGATTAAGTTTTTTCATAACATGCGGGTCGTTGTTAATTCCCTTGAGCAGTACAGCCTGATTGCCCAATGGGATTCCGGCCTTGGCCAGCATCCTGGTAGCACGCAGCGCTTCATCGGTTACTTCCTTGGGGTGATTAAAATGAGTATTTATGAAAAGAGGGTGATGCTTTTCCAACATGTCGCAAAGTTCCTGCGTGATCCGCTGTGGCATAGTTACCGGTGTCCTGCTCCCAATGCGTTTTATTTCCACATGCTCAATGTTGTCCAACTCGGTTAAAATCCAGTCTAGTTTAGCATCGGTAAGCGTCAGCGGGTCGCCGCCGGTAATTAAAACATCCCTTATTTCCGAGTTCTTTTTGATATACTCAATGGCAGCTTTAATTTCATCTAACGAAGCAGGGGCGTCAACCTCGCCAATATTGCGCCTGCGCTGACAGTGACGGCAGAACATGGCACACTGGTTAGTGACATTAATAATCAAGCGATCAGCGTAACGGCGGGTGATGCGTGGCGCCGGAGAAGTAAACTCCTCGGCCATCGGGTCTTCCTTACCCCACATATCCTGTAATTCCCTGCCAATTGGAATGCCCTGCATCCTGACCGGACAATTGGGGTTGTCAGTGGACATAATACTTAGGTAATACGGTGAAACGGCCCACCTAAACTTCATGCTCACCATTTCTATATGTCTGGCCTCTTCATCCGTTATAGGCATTAACTGGCGCAATGTATCCAAGTCGTTGACCCGGTTTTGCATCTGCCAGTGCCAATCGTTCCATTCCTCTTCCGTGGCACCCAATTGCTCTCTTATTTGATCCCTTCTAACCTTAAATTCATGGCTCAGATTAAAACCAGTGGGTATGTTTTTTGATGCTTCCCTGTAACCTTTGATATGTTGTTTAAGTTCCTCGGCCCGTTCCAACGCGACAAGGCGTTTTTCTTCATCCGAATGTTTTACAACACTGTGCGAACTCATTAAAAGCTCCAAAAGGCGCCACCCCTTTTCCCTAAATTTTTCATTAATATCCAAACACATTATATATTCACTACAAGTTGCTTGTTGAAGGCTTTTAATTTAGTACATACTATATTATAACAGTAAATAACCATCCGGAAAAGTAATTATTTTAAATATTAAATATTCTTATACTGCATAAAACCCCCATGACCCTGCAAAGCGTGTCATTGTTATGAATCAAGAAGGATCCTGTCATTGTTATTGTTATGAATACAACGAAGTGAAAAACCTTGTCATTAAGCCTGTCATTCTGAGCGCAGCGAAGAATCTTAAAGCCCAGATCCTTCGCTGCGCTCAGGATGATAAGCTTAATCTGAACAAAGGTAAGTTGTATTCATTTATCGTGGCGCGAGTACGCATGTTAATTCTGAGCGCAGCGAAGAATCTAGCTCCTCCGTCAATGTTTAAAATGACTTCCTTTTTAGGGCCCAATTGTTTGCCCATTTTATTTAGCCGAACATGTTTATTCGTCATCGTTTACGTGTACCAAGTCGTATTTACTGATTTTACGGTAAATAGTAGCCCTGCTTATACCCAGCATTGCTGCAGCCTTCTTTTTGCCCTCCTCGGTCCAACCATACACTTCCAAAGCCTGACTGATGGCTCCTTTCTCCAATTGCTCCAGTGGTCTAATTGCGTCGTGTGTCGCCAACGGCAGGTCATGTTTTCCCTTACCATCCCTGAGTCGGGGTGGCAGACTTTCGGGCATAATAACTTGACTTTCTTCCAGGTTGATGGCATATTCTACGGCATTAATCAGTTCCCGGATGTTTCCGGGCCACGGGTAATCCAGGCAAAGCTTTATAGCATCTTCGCTGAAACGCTCAATTTTTTTATTCATTAACCCTGCAAAGCGTCTTGTAAAGTGATCCAGCAACAATGGAATGTCCTCCCGACGTTCACGTAAGGAAGGTAAAAACAGGGGGATGACGCTAAGCCGGTAGTAAAGGTCCTCCCGGAAACGCCCACGGCGCACCATGTCCTGTAAGTCACTGTTGGTGGCGGCAATAATCCTTATATCCACTGGAACCGTCTGGGTACTACCAACCCGTTCAATCTGCCTTTCCTGCAGAACTCGCAACAGCTTGGCCTGCAGGTAAAGAGACATGTTGCCAATCTCGTCAAGGAAAATGGTACCGCCGTTGGCCAGTTCAAATTTGCCTGGCTTACCGCCCCGCCTGGCACCGGTAAATGCACCTTCCTCGTAGCCGAAAAGTTCGCTTTCCAGTAAGTGTTCGGGTATAGCTCCGCAGTTTATAGTCACAAACGGTTTACGTCCGGAACTTCCGGCGGTGTGAATGGCCCGGGCAAATATTTCTTTACCGGTGCCGCTATCACCCACAATCAACACAGTGGAATTACTTAGGGCAATTTTGGCGGCCTTGGCAATAACTTCGCGAATAGCTTTACTGTGACCAATAATATCGTTAAAGTCCATTTTTTCCTGAGTGGTAACTATTTGGTAAGCCAGTTTTTGTGCTTCCCGGAAATCCCTGAATGTGGCGACTATGCCCACGGAATCTTTTTTTTCTGATTTAATCGGCTTGGCAGTAGTCCAAAAGTGCAGTTTTTTGCCTTGAAAGTTAACCAAGTATTCCCGGGCTTTAAAACCCTTACCCGTTTTCAGGGCGTCCATCAACATGCTGTCACCAAAAACTTTTTGGACATTTTTCCCTACCACTTGGTCCTTCTTTATGCCAAACATGCGTTCTGCGGACAGGTTAAAATTAGTAACAAATCCCCGTTCATCCATAGCCATTACACCCTCATAGACGGAGTCAACCACAGCTTCCAACCTGTTGGCAATGACTATCTTCTCGCGAACCATTTCTCTTTCCACGACCTTACCGGCGATCAAATCTGCCATGCGCCCGATAAAATCAAGCAGTGTTTCGTTATTCTCCATCAGAGTACGTTTTTGTTCATCGTCAAAAGCCACCAAGCTAATCGTGCCGATCACTTTTTCTTCAACGCTAATGGGATATACTATATAAGCCTTGTAGAAACAAGTTCCTGTTAAGGGACAGGAAAGACAAATAGGATGGTAACCTGGTTCGTTAACAAACACCGATTTCCCGGTTTGCAACACATGTTTGTTAACCAATCCGCGTAGCAGACGGTTGCCCACACCGGCACGTACCTTGCCCGTTCCCGCCACCCGAACCAGGTTGGAGTCAATTATTTCAACCTCCACCTTCAGTACGGCGGCTATAGCATCAGAGACACGTTGTTCAGTTTCCTTAGCTTCCATCAGGCTCAGTACCATCAACTGCATCTCCCGAAAAATATTTTAACGAATTAAACTGAGGTCTCAATTTGCAACCCCGTTATCTTATCATAAACCGGCCGCGCTCAACAATACGTTTATTCAAGGCGCAGCCGCCTGTATTAATTATGAACATTAGTTTTCACAATTAGTTTTCACAAGACACCGGTGGAGCCCTGCTCGGCCAATTGCCATCCCAGTTCCAGGGCCTTGCGGTTAATTTCTTCTGTACCCCTGGGTATTCTGGCCATCAGAGCTTCTGTTAACGCCGCCCTGGATACAACGCCAGTGATTCTGGCCACTGCGCCCAGCGCCACCACATTGGCTACCATCTCCCGACCCACCTCTTCCCGAGCGGTCTGGCTGATTGGCAGCTTACAAATCTGACCGTCAACTGCGGGCAATTCCTGCACGTAAGTAGAATCTGCAATTATTACCCCGCCACTGGCCAGGTCACTGGCAAACTTATCGCAGGCCTCCTGGCTCATCACCAGCAGCACATTCGGATTAGTTACCTTGGGATAGTCAATCTCCTCATCACCGATAATCACTTCCGCCCTGCTGGCACCACCCCGGGCTTCCGGTCCATAAGACTGGGACTGGATGGAATTTTTACCATCCCTTATGGCGGCGTCAGCCATGATAATCCCGGCCAGGATAAGCCCCTGCCCGCCGGTGCCGCTTAGACGTAACTCTGTTCTATCACCCAAGGACAAAACTCCCCCCGTCACTTAGACCTTCATTGGCTTAATCGAAGCACCATCCGTCTCCTGCCGTACATTTAAAATTAATTTATCGTACAGCTCCGTGTATTCAGGCGCCTCATGCCTATGCAGTTCTCCGATAACTATTTTGCCATCCAACTCTTCCGGAGACAACCGTCCGGCCCGGTTAATATGCACCGCATTTTCTTTTTGCCACAGCAGCATTTCCGTTCCGCTCTTCATCTTGTTCCGCCGGCCAAAAGCGGTGGGACAGGCAGTTATGGCTTCTACCAGGCTGAATCCTTTATTTTGTATACCCTTTACTATTAGGCCGGTAAGCAACTCGGTATGATAGGTGGTACCCCGACCAACAAAAGTGGCACCGGCGGCGCCGGCCAGCTCAGATGCGTCAAACCCTGTCTCGATGGTGCCGTAAGGGGCGGTAGTAGCTTTTTTACCCGCCGGGGTAAGGGGCGAATACTGCCCCCCGGTCATACCGTAGATGCTATTGTTAAAAAGCACCAGGGTCAAATCGATGTTTCTCCTGGCAGCGTGGATAAAATGGTTACCGCCAATGGCCGTTAAATCACCATCACCAGAAACCACGATTACATTTAATTCCGGGCGGGCCAGTTTAATTCCAGTGGCGTAAGCCAGCGCCCGTCCGTGGGTGGTATGTAGGGTATTAAAGTCCAAATAACCCACTGCCCTGGACGAACACCCGATGCCGCCTACTATTACGGTCCGGTCCTGTTCCAGGTCCAGTTTTTTAATAGCCCTCAACATACATCCGAGCACAATGCCGTTACCGCAACCCGGACACCACATATGGGGAAACCGGTCCATTCGCAGGTACCGTTCCAATTCCTCCATCATTATTTAACCACCTCCAGGATGGCCTGTAGTATCTCTCCGGGAGCGATCAATTCACCGTTAACTCTATTCACACCCACTACACTGGCCCGGCCCCGGACTGTTCGCTCCACTTCAATCCGGTATTGGCCCAGGTTCATCTCCGGTACAATAATAGTCCGGGCCTGGCGGGCCAGACGATCAACACTGGCAGTCGGGAAAGGCCACAACGTCAGCGGTCTGTACAGGCCGGCTTTAATATTCTGCCGGCGTGCTTCCTTTACCGCCTGTCTGGCCGGACGGGCTGTGGCTCCGTAAGCCAGCACCACCACTTCAGCGTCATCCAGCGACCTGGAATCTTCAATTAGAATATCTTCGAGGTTTCGGCCAAGCTTGTCGTGTAAGCGCAGCAACAGGCTTTCCGCCTTATCCGGATCGTTGGTCGGGTTACCAGTTTCATCGTGCGCCAGCCCAGTGACATGATAACGGTATCCCGTGCCAAAATTAGCCATTGGCGGGACCCCGGTCTCGTCAGCCCGGTAGGCATAATAATCGGCGGGCGCCTCTTGTGTTTCCCGCCGGTTAACAATCTCAATTTCATCCGGTGAAGGCAAAACAACCCTTTCCCTGAGGTGACCGATTACTTCATCCATCAGCAATATCACCGGCATCCGATACTTTTCCGCCAGGTTGACCGAACGTACCGCCAGGTCATAAGCTTCTCTGACCGAGGAAGGACACAAAGCTATAACGGGATGATCCCCGTGCGTACCCCAGCGGGCTTGCATTACATCTCCCTGAGCCGGTGCCGTGGGCATTCCGGTGCTGGGACCGCTGCGCTGGACATTAACGATTACGCAGGGCACTTCCGCCATGGCGGCAAAGCCGATATTTTCCTGCATTAAAGAGAAACCCGGCCCACTGGTCGCAGTCAGTGACTTCACACCGGCTAGTGAGGCGCCGATGATGGCGGCCATACTGGCCATTTCGTCTTCCATTTGAATAAATTTGCCGCCCAACCGGGGCAGCCGTTCAGCCATGATCTCGGCTAATTCAGTAGATGGTGTAATGGGGTAGCCCGCAAAGAAACGTACACCGGCTGCCAGGGCACCTTCGGCAGCGGCTTCGTTCCCCTGCATTAACCGGGCAAGTTCGACAACCCGACTCATTCCCGGTATCCTCCCTTTCTTTTTCGAGGTTGGAGTTAATATTTTAAATTCCCTGATGGCGTGACGATTAATATTAATTGCCATATCAGGGCAATGATCCTCACATTTGCCGCACCCGGTGCAGGCGGCAGGGTTTGTTACTGCTACTTTACCGCGGCCGTCCAGCATCAGTACATTATTACTGCAAAGAGTGGTGCAGATTCCGCATCCTTTGCACCATTGTTTTTTAACCATTATTTTGTTATCATCGAACTGAGTGAGAAGCTGCCTTGGCCATTATTAATCACTCCTGGTTCTGTGCTATAAAATCAAGCTTTTGAGCATTTGCTTTTTATTTATAGTAACTGTTACAGCAACTGCCGTGCCAGCAACTTCGAGGTACAGTTCCGTAACACTATTTTACCCCGCGAAACGCCATTTTCACAACCTCGGCGGGGCTTTTTCTGCCAAGAATGCCAACCGCATCTGCCGATAGCCTTAATTCCATTTTAATCTCATATTGACACATTGGCCGGGTCAACCTTGTAAAATTAAGCCCCTCTCACTTTGATATCAATATCAAAGTATTACACCTAAACTCCACTAACTGCTGATTAACCGTCGGTTAGACTGCTAATAAAACTGCTTACTGTTAAGTTAAAAGAATTTTAAACAGGAGGTAAAGATTATGTACGTGGACAAGGTTAAAAACATTAAATCCGTAAAGTTGGAAGCCCCAGGGATAGCCAACGTGCTAAAACGGGTTCTGGTAGGCCCACAGCAAGGCTGGGAAGGCTGGGTAATGCGCCATTTCACACTGGGCGCGGCAGGATATACGCCGCGGCATACACACCTCTGGCCGCATATTATCTACATCCTGAGCGGCAATGGCACCTTGTTGCTGGGCGAAAAAGAACACGAAGTCAAAACCGGCAGCACGGCTTACATACCCGGCGGTGCCGAGCACCAGTTCCGCAACCCCGCCGGCGAAGATTTTTCCTTTATCTGCATCGTACCCGAAGAGGGCGATGTATAAAAAGATTATTCGCGCCAGCGTACAGAAAAAATCAGGGCTTCTGCCAATTCATCGGGAAACTCGTCTTGGTCTGTCATTAATGCCACTCTTAACACCCTGTTGCCCTGATCATTCTGCAAAAAGTATTCTTCGGGGAAGCTGCATTTCCAAAGCAAAAGGACTTACTATATAATTAACATATTGAATATCTTGCAAGACAGGTCGAACTGTGGGTTTTAAATAATGACTTATTGACATTTGCATCACTAGGGTAAGGATGATATCAAGTACCACTCCCATGACAATGTGTCGCAAACTTCGCACATTATTCTCCTTTTAAAACAGTTGGGGTCAGACCATGACCCCTTAATTTTTACCACTGTATTATTATTTGGGCTTGTTAGCTGGCACGATCGAAGAAGATAATGGAACTATGACTTTTTTATCAGTTTTAATCTTCTTTTTTTCTTTGTTCCTAATACTTTTATCTCCCATAATTACTGCCTCCAATCACTCATTAGTTTAATTATACTCTTTTGCTGGTATTACCGCCATCCCAGCCTTATGACCAAACACTAGGCAATAACTCCTTTAAATATCTTTTTTTTATCGATTGTAATATTAAGCTCCCTTTCATAACTCTTGACTATAGATATTTCCCTTTTTGTAATGATCGACACAGCGGTGCCCATCTGCCCATTTCTACCAGTTCTTCCGGCCCTGTTTAAATATTCCTTGGCATCTTCAGGTAAATCTAAATTAAAAACATGGGTTACATCTTTTATATCCAAGCCTCTGGCAGCAATACCTGATGCTACTAAAACCTGAATTTCTCCACTTCTAAACCTTTCTAAAGCTCTTTGACGTTCTTCTTTGGACTCTCTACCAAATATTTTATAAGCCTTATAGTGGTGGTATTGGAGTTTTTCTGTAATTCTTTCGATATCTGCAATATTATTTACAAAAGCAATTGCTTTTTTTATCTTAAAGGCAGCAATCAGCTTTCTCAAAGTATCAACTTTATCTCTTGGGCTCTCAGCGATAAAATACATATGATTAATATTTGCATTTACCAAATTTTTATCTTCTATTTTTACAACTTCTGCATCAACCATTAACTCCTTTGCAACAGCTAATGTTTTTTTATCGATATGTGCTGCAAAAACCATTAATTGTCTGTCCTTCATGGTAGTTTTAATAACCGCTTTCACTCTAGTCACATCATTTTTGTCTAACAACCTGTCACCTTCGTCAATGACGATGGTCTTAATGGTATGGGAATTTACTTTCTTCTTAATAATCAATTCTTGTAATCTTCCTATTGAACCCACAACTACCTGCGGCTTCTCTCTTAGTGCCTCGATTTGTCTTGATATATTAACGTCGCCGATAATAGGAATAGATGTTATAGGTACCCCGGAATTCTTCGCTAGTATTTTTATCTGACTATCAATTTGCATTACCAGTTCATGAGTTGGAGCCAATACAATGGCTTGCATTTCTCTCTTTTCACAATTAATCTTTTGAAATAGCGGTAATAAATAAGCTAAAGTCTTGCCGCTGCCCGTTTGGGACTGTCCTATAATATTTTTATTTTCTAACGCCATAGGGATTACCTGTGCCTGAATCTCTGTAGGTTGGGTTATACTTCCCTTGCTCAAACCTTCAATTAGTTTCAAATTCAGACCAGTCTCAGCAAATGTTGTCATGGTATCTCCTGTAAATTAAAGTCCCAAATGATTTTTAAGTTTGCCCTTAAAGATAAGTTGTATGATGTGCATATAATTTTATCCTCGTTTATGATTTATTGTTACGTCAACGTACCACTATTATTCGCTGATGAAAACTTAGAGGTCTCTATTGACTTCTTAGATCTGACCCTTTCTGAAAATTCCCAACGCTTTCACTATATTTTAACGAATAAAACTTGTAACTACTTTATTTTCTCTTTCCGGTTCCTTCACTGACCCTTTTCCGTTTTCAACTAATTTGAGAAGCCATGCCATATTTTTACCAAGGATCCTCATAATTTGCACCCCTTCTTCATCTTGTAACGCTTCCCCAGGCTTAGTGCCATGAATAACATTCCAATAACATGAGGTTGGTATCATCATTTCCGAATAAGTAAGATAGTGATTTAGTTGATCAAAGGCAGGCAGTCCCCCTGAACGTCTTACAGCAACAACAGCAGCACCCACTTTATGTCTAAATATACCATTGTTGTTACCAGCAACATAATATGCCCTATCTAAAAAAGCTTTCATGGTAGCACCAATTGACGAATAATGAACAGGTGATCCTAAAATTATGCCGTCCGCTTCTTTCATTTTTTGAATCCATTCGTTCACTTCATCCTCCGCAACACACTTCTCATCCCTTTTCTTTCGGCATTGCCCACATGCTAAACATCCTCTAATTGTCTTGTTTCCCACATGAATAATTTCTGTTTCTATTCCTTCTTTTTCGAGTTCTCCTGTAACTATTCTTATTGCATGATAAGTATTTCCTTCCATATTTGGACTGCCGTTAAAGGCAACAACTTTCATTAAACTTCCTCCCTGGTTTTTTTTAATTTGCGTACCACAATAATCATTCTGAACGCTTATAAAATAAGTTAAACGAAGGGCAAATTCTATCTTTTCCAACCATGCTATCCCTATGCTTTTTCATTTTCTAATACTACTATGGCTTCAATCTCTACTATTGTGCCCGGCAAGAGCAATCCATCTACCAGCACCGTAGTATAGGCGGGACAATGCTTGGCGGTTAGACGACCAATTTCCTTTAGTATTGCTGCCCAGTTTTCCCTGTCAGTAACGTAAGTCCTCATTTTAACAATATCCTGGGCACCTGCGCCTACCTCATCCAGAATGGCCTTAATGTTCTCGACAGCCTGTCTTGTCTGGGCAATTGGGTCATCCTTGCCCACAAGTTTTCCGTCCCGATCAAGACCTACCTGACCGGCAATATAGACCGTATTGCCCACCTGGATAGCATGTGAATAGCCTCTCGTGGCATGAATATTGGCAGGATTAATTAATCGTTTGTTTATCAATTTCTTTCACCCTCCTTGTTTATGTTAGACTAATATCATAGAATTGCGTTTCCTTTGGGTACTATTGCCACATCAATTCAATACCTTCCTCTGTAATTTTTATTGCTCCTTCTTTTAAAAGTCGACCAATAGCCCTTTTAAAAGCACGTTTACTTATGTTAAACTCTGCCTTTATATCCTCAGGAGAGCTATTATCATTGATTGGAAGAATACCACCATTTGACTTCAACTGAGCCATAATCTTTTGCGCATCACCTTCTATTTCATTGTAAGCCTCTTTTCGCATACTTAATTCCAGCTTACCATCATCCCTTACCCTTTTAACTCTTAATTCTATATAGTCACCTACAGTGTAATTTCCATACAATTCATTATTATGAATTAATCCGTGGTACTTATTGTCCACAGCTACGAAAATCCCGATTTCTCTATTTATGCTATAAACAGTTCCACAGACTCTATCATTTTGTTTATATGGTGAATCGGAGCTTAGTAGATTATAAATATACATAGTTGCACATATTTTATTATTATCGTTAATATACAAACCTACCAAACATAAATCTCCCTTTGAAACTTTACCTACTTGCTCCCTTAAAGGTAACAGCAAGTCTTTCCGTAGGCCCCAGTCTAAAAAAGCACCAAAATTAGTAGTTCCCACTACTCTTAAAAAGCCCAGTTCTCCAATTGTCAGCTTTGGTTTTCCAACCGAAGCTATGGTTTTGTCCTCAAAATCTTTATATACAAATACCTCTATTTCATCACCTATTTCAAATCCCTGTGGCACCTCATTTTTAGGTAATAAAATATCATCCCTGTCTTCGGCATTTTTATAATTCAGATACGCCCCCATTTCAGTCTTTTTAATTAATTGCAATTTATGTATTTTCCCTATTTCTATCATCTTGTACCTTCTTTTATTATTTTTTGTTTATTGTTCATAGTATAACCGACTTTCATTTTCTTTCTATCCTAACCACGCACTCGACATGTGGTTTCACATAGCTCTTATACATCAGGGTGTATCTATTCTGTTAAAAATCTATTCTGTTAAAAAATATCTCGTTATTATTATTCCAAGGCCTATAACAATTGCGATATAGACATACAGTAGGAATAATTCAGCTTTTCCTGCCCCGGAACTTACATTGTGAGTACTGCCATCCACGATCCTGAAATTCTCAGTAATCTCAACGCCATTTGCATCATAAATGGAAGTTTCCACAAGGTGGTAATTGTATAAAGTGTTTTCAACTGATTTCACAAGAAGGCTTTCTAGTTCTTTTGTTTTATAAAATTCCAAAAATTGTTGGTTTTTTACTTCAAATTTTACAGATTCACTCACCCTATCCTTTGATAGATATCCTGGATTTGAATAAGTAGAATAATCCAGTCCATAATACTTAATCTCATCCGACAGATTATAACCGCTAACAGCAATATATTGTTCATCTTTAATCTCAACGGGATAGAATTGCAAGACCGTTGAATATTCAGAGGATTCAACTTTTGTTTGGACAATCCTATATTTTTGATTAAAGCCTTTTAAAAACTTTGCAATTCCATTTACAGTTCCATTATTTTGATCCTTGAAGGAAGCAAATAGTATACCGTCAATTTCTTTAGTTTCAAGAACATACGCTTCTACTGCACCATTAAAAGGAGCCATGAATTCAGTGACAGCACCTGACAAGTCAGTTTTATCCATATTGTATTTATACTCCATTGTATATATCAAATACGATAAGACTAGTGTCAAAATTACACATAATACCGCTGCCAGCACTCTGGTTCTCTTGACTTTCTTAAGAAATTTAAGCTCTATTACTGGAGTTTTATCTGTTTTTCCAATATCTGCAACCATTTGGGCATACGAATTTTTACAGTACGCACAAATATTTAAATGCTCTTGTACAGCTTGATTTGTATCATAATTGGTTAGTTTTTCAATGTAGTTTGGAAGTAAATCCTGAACGATGCTACATTTCAATACTTTTTTTATCACTGTCACTCCTTCATAAGTTTTTGTTTGTCCCGATAGAACGTAACCCGTGCCCATGTCTCATTTCTATTTAGTTTACACGAAAACTGAGTTCTCCTGTAAGCCTAAATACATAACTTCTCGTGTCTTTTTATCTCAATTTTTTTAGTTGTTAATACAATGCAATTTTTTAATCATTTTCCAAAACCATCTGTTCAACATTTTCTCTCGCTGGGAGACTGTCTGAAATCTTATCGATTGAATCTGATGTATATCGGTTTCATTTCTTATATTCTCTATACCATAGTTGCTTTGCAATCTGACAAAGCCAGACGGACACTTTACAGTCCCTCGAAAATTATCATATTATCAGGGGTTTTCCTTAATAAAGCAGAGTACTATCGTGTTCTTGGTGGTAGTAAATAAGAAAAAATATTTAATACTAAAGAAAAATGTGCCTTTTTACCTTTGGAGATATTTTCAGGGGAAGACTCAAGGAGAGAATAAAATGAGGGTTTTTATAGTGTTATTAATAGTTTCATAACGTTTACAATCACGTAATTGGTGCCAGTAACCACTGGCAAATAGGCTCCATGCCCTTTAGTTTTCAGCCAGAGGTTTTACGGGTACCGATAATGTCCGGTTATCTCCCAGCGGTTGAGGCAGTCTTCTTCCCGGGCCATCCCGGCGTTGTGAATGACCAGAAGGATCCTGTCTTCATTGGTGCGATCACTGATAATCCCGCAATGGTCCAGGCCGTTGGAAAATCTCCAGAACACCACATCACCCCACTGCCACTCGGTTAATTGATCTTCATCCGTTGATGTGGTGAGGGTTTGGCCATGCCGCTGGAAAAACCTGACCAGGTTGGGTACCCGGCGGTGGTCAATGTTGGAATCTGTCCCGTTTAGTCCCCAGTTTTGCGGGTACTGCCTAAAGTTGGCCTGCATATCCTCGTGAACCAGCTGCTGCAGGTCAATGCCGGCGTTGCGATAGGCTCGTACCACCACATCAGTGCAGGCGCCCACCTCGGACGGCACGTCGCCACCCGGGTAGTCAATTTGCCGGTAAGTGGCATCGTACATGACCCGCCTCTGGACTTCCCCCCGGGCGCCAATAACCACGTTATCATATGTATTGCGTTCTTCCGCCGGAATTTTTTCCACCGGGGACGGTGGTAACTGCTCTGTTTTTTGAGTTTCTGTTTCTTTTTTTGGAGCTTGTTCCTGTTCAGTTGCTTGTCCACAACCTGATAACAGAATAGTAATTAAAAACAGAAACAGTATCACTGGCTTTATCTTATTTGTATTCAGTACTTTAACCATCCAATTACACCCCTAAACAGCAGTCGGTACTAACAGCTTTTTTAGTTTATACCTGGCCGATGCAATTTTTATGACCACATCATTTTCGCTAGCCAGGGTAACCACGGCAATTTCAGCATAAGAAAAACCCAAGGTGTCTCTAAGAACTACCGCAGTCCTTTCTCCCGGTTCTAAGTTTAAAAGTGCCTCCTGTACCCGACTGTTATTGCGGGTGGGGGTATTAGAGCCACAAACTCCGGATTTGGGCCGTGAGTTTGCTGTGTCTTCAATAAAAACGCGGCACAAGTTTTTAATCGCTTCTGCCGGTTCCGGCCCTCCGTTATTCTCATGTCTATGCAGGGCCTTTTTCACCAACACGGTTGCCGATTGGTGATTGCCGGTCAATCTGAACCCGGTAGAATATATAAGACTAAACAATCTTTCGAATGAATTATCCTTGTTCAGCATTTCATTAGTAGCCGAGGACACAATAAATCCCCCCACGTTATACTTAAAAAACGGCCTAATAACAAATGTTTATTCAGTTATCCACTCAATTGAGCATATTTTCTCTTAACATTTAAACACATCTGGTGAATAATTAATGACACTGTACTAAAACAACCTTGTAATTTGATATTAATTTTTTATCATATCTGTATTACCTAAATAACATAAAAAAACAGATGAAATTTTTCTAGACAGAAAATTCCAACTGCCCAATGCAGGGTGAAGAGTTAACCCGTCACCTGGATATGCTAACACATCATTTTGACGAAATTGCCGTACCGGATCATGGACGGTTTGTTGATAAACAGTAGTACAATGTCCTTGTTGGAGACGCCTGTGTTATACCTTTGTAAAAATTGCCACATGGTTTCGTGTCGACATTTTAGGAGATAATGGGTAGCGCACGACGGCGGACTGCCCGGTCCATCTTCTAATGATTGAATAAATTATAGGTAGTCTATCCTGCTGTGGTAAGGGAAAAATACTGCCTGTTATCTTGATACGAAGTGGCAATTTGTTTTTTGTCCAGCAGGTGGCCCAGGTAAGCCATTACCGTCAGATGCATCAGGTAATATTGGCCCAGGTTGTTAATGCGCACGTTGAATCTGGCACAGGTCGTTGCCAGCAGCTCTTCGGCAGTTCGCTGACAGGTTAGTAGAGAAAGAATATAATCCACGGTTTCTTCAACCCGCCGCCGATTGGCCGCCACCACCATTTGGATATCTTCCAGCAGGGTACCATGGGCCGGCAGGTAGAAGTTGTCCCGCCGCTGCTCCAGCAGTGCGAATGTTTCCACTGCCCGGTCAATGCTGGCATTTAAAGGGATACCGTGCTTGTTCAATATTTCTGGTGCTATTACCGCATCCGCACAAAACAGCACCCCACCGGCGGCAACCCCTATCTGCCCCAGCGCGTGCCCCGCCAGGTCCACGATTTCCAGCTCGCACCCGGCCATGTTATGCAGCCCATTTTCCAGCACTCCGTCGACCTGAACACCTGGAGCAAGAAAAAACTTATTATGTAATGGTTGAGGTGGGCAGGCGCCGCCGAAAAGATAAACCGGTTCCAGAATCGGGTTTTCCAGTACAGCTTTCTCAAGGGCATTGGCGTAAACTTTCGCTCCGGTGTTTTTCACCAGGTACGGTGCACCGCCACAGTGGTCGGCATGAGCATGGGTAATGATAATCCCTTTCAGGGTAAACCCACTTTCATCCACCAGACGCCGCACTTTCCTGGCCACGCTATCGTCAATACCGGTGTCCACCAGTAGAGCCTCTCTCTGTTCGTTTACAATAAGGCCCATATTAACGGGCGCATCAATGTAATAAATATTATCTTTAATTAAATTTAATTTCATTTTCCGTCACCTCTTTAAACTTTGGCGGTTTAAATAACAGTTTGAAATTAGCTTTCGGCAGCCCGGCCAAGCTCCTCACTAATGGCCCCGGCAGCGGCAACCGGATCTGGTGCGCCTGTTATCGGACGTCCGACTACAATGTAACTTGCTCCGGCATGTACCGCATTAAATGGGGTCATTACCCGGCGCTGGTCGCCAAGCTCAGCGCCGGCCGGACGGATACCGGGAGTGATAATTTTAAAATCCGGACCGCATGCTTCACGTACCAGGGCAATTTCTATCGGTGAACAGACTACCCCATCCAAACCTGATTCCTTGGACAGCAGCGCCCATGCTCGTACCCGGTCTTTGATTGCGCCCGGCAAGCCTATTTCATAGTTAAAAGCATTTTGATCAATGCTGGTAAGTACTGTCACCGCCACTACCATAGGCATGGGCACGCCATGTTTTTGGGCTTCTTCAGCCGCCGATTCCCTGGCGACCCGCATCATGTCCTTGCCTCCCGCCGCATGGACGTTAATGATGGCGGCGCCGTAACGCGCCAACACCCTGGCGGCTCGTCCCACAGTATTGGGTATATCATGCAGTTTCAGGTCTAGAAACACTTTGGCGCCGGTCGCGGTGATATCCCTGATCATCTCTGGACCTTCGGCATAAAAGAGCTCCATCCCCACTTTAAATAAACCGACGTTCCCGGCCAGTTTGTTTACTAATTCCATGGCCCGGGCGCGGCTGTCCACATCCAGAGCAACGATTAGTTTTTCCTTAGACATATGGTTCATCTCCAAAATATCTTTTTAAAGTAGGATTACAAATCATAGGGGTGCCCCTACGACAACGATTGGGGATATTATTGGTACATATTATACCACAGTGAAAGCAGATACACCCCAAAACAGAGGGTAAGCTGTTTAACTTGCAACAAATTCAACTTGCAACACCTGGCACCAAGGTCAGAGGGTTTCGTTCATACTGCCGGTGCGGTATCCCTGCAAATCCACGGTAACATAGATAAACCCTAATTCTTTTAGTTTAGCGGCAATTCCAGCTGCATCCAATAATAATCCGGGGATTTCTTTACCCGGCACCTCAAGCCGGGCCAGATTCCCGTGATTCCTCACCCGCACCTGGGTATAGCCTTTACTACGCAGGAATACTTCGGCCGCGGCCACCCTCTGCAGCGCCTCGGCGGTAATGCGCGTGCCGTAGGGGAATCTAGACGCCAAACAGGCCGCCGATGGCTTTTCGGCGGTGGGCAGATCCATCCGCCGCGACAGTTCCCGTATTTCAGCCTTGTTCAGCCCGGCTTCCAGTAAAGGGTTTTTGACACCCAGTTCCCGGGATGCCCGCATCCCCGGCCGGTAGTCACCGGTGTCGTCGGCATTTATCCCGTCTAGCACGTGTTGATAACCCTGCCCCTTGGCCAGTGCCAACACCAAGCCCATGATTTTCTGCTTACAGTAATAACAGCGCAGCGGAGAGTTAGCCACAAACTCCTCGTCCTGGAGCGGATTAATATCAATGATGACATGTTTGACACCTATAGTTCCTACTAAATGCAAAGCTTCATCCATTTCGCCGGGCGGGTTAATCACCGACCTGAGGGTAACAGCTAATACCTTATTACCGAGGGTGTTCACAGCCACCTTAAGCAGCAGAGAACTGTCCACCCCGCCGGAAAAGGCAACAACCACGCTTCGGTATTCCAAAAATTTTTTTTGTAACCGCGCCAGTTTTTCATTGACAACCATGGTCACGGATCAACCCTTTTTTTTTATGTTTAACCTAATGCATATTTGGGTAATTGTGGTACAAGTGGTGCCTCACCGATAATCAGGCGCAGCAAGTTTGGCCGTTGGTACTCTTTTTTACCCGCACCGTAACCAACCTGTGTGACCTGCATAACAGGTAACGTTCCGCATCCATTGTTTAAAGTGGCGGCCAGGGCGGCACCGGTAGGGGTAACCAATTCCATTTCCACGTCGGTTCCATATACGGCGATGTGCCTGTCTACAAGTATTTCCAGGGTGGCCGGCGCCGGAGAAGGTATCACACCGTGCGCGCAATTAATGAATCCGCGCCCCATGGGCAGAGGTGAAACAAGTACTTTTTCCACTCCCAGCAGGTGCAACCCCAGCACGGTACCCACCACGTCGATTATGGCGTCTACCGCGCCCACCTCGTGGAAGTGAATTTTTTCCGGGGTGGTAGCGTGGATTTTAGCCTCGGCCCGGGCCAGGTTCATAAATACTTCTTTACTGGTAACCTTTACCTTGTCCGGCAGTTTACTGGCGTCAATAATTTGTATGATATCCGCCAGATGCCGTTCAGGTTGTTCAGATGTTATCTCCACATAGACGCTGACAGCAGAAATACTGCTTCTCATAACCCTGGCACAGCTTAAAGAATAACCGCCCACCGGCAGCACACTCAGCATTTTCTGCAGCGTATCGAAATCAACACCTGCATCAACCAGTGCACCCAGGCACATATCACCGCTGATGCCGGAAAAACAATCAAAAAAAGCCGTCTTCATTGTCTGGCCTCCATAATCGTTTGGGTTATGGCATTGGCCAGAGCCGCAGCTCCAAACCCGTTGTCTATGTTTACCACACCCACGCCTGAAGCACAACTGTTCAACATGCCAAGCAGCGCCGCCAACCCGTTAAAGCTGGCACCGTAACCCACGCTGGTGGGTACGGCTATGACAGGCTGTTCCACCAGGCCGCCAACTACACTGGCCAATGCACCTTCCATGCCGGCCACAACTATTAAAACCTGGGCCCAGCTGAGCAAATCGAGTTTATCAAACAGCCGGTGTATGCCGGCCACTCCAACGTCATAACACCTCTGCACGTTGTTGCCCATGACTTCGGCTGTTACAGCAGCTTCCTCGGCTACAGGCAGGTCAGCGGTACCGGCGCTCATGATCAGCACATTGCCCTTGGCAGGGGTCACATGCCCCTGTCGGACTACAATAGTGCGGGCCAGGTGGGAATACTCAGCACCTGGAAAAACACTCTTAACCGCCTCGAAAACATCGTGGCCAGCCCGGGTGCCTAAAATAACTCGATTATTCCCGCATAGCCTTTTGTATATTGCAACTATCTGTTCAACAGTCTTGCCTTGGCAGAAAATAACCTCGGGGAAACCTTTGCGTATAGCCCTGTGATGATCGACTTTAGCAAAACCGAGGTCTTCGTAGGGCAGGTTTTTTAACCTGCCCAGTGCGGTATCCACGTCCAGGTTGTTGTTTTTTACTGCCTCCAGCAGATGACGAAGCTCGTCTTTGGTCATTAACGGATCTCCCTTATTAACATCGCGCATCCGGTTATTGACATTCACGGTATTGGTGTTAATTTCTCCACCAGCAAGTCTACGTCCTGCACCGGTTTCTTCCAAAGTCCACTGTAGTTCATCAAAACCAAAACACCCTCTGTTGGTGTTTAACAGAAGGTGTTTTTATTTGGGAAAGAATTAATATTAACCTAATAAACGAGTTGAAAGATAACATTTAGCTTTCTTTTAAAAGGGACAGGGTCTTGTCACTCATGCTGTAAAACATTGGGGCAACAAGTATTTTGGGGTACCGGTTACGAATTCTTTTGGCCTCGCTCAAAACAAAATCTAGTTCGTTACCAATTTCAAACATGGGAACAAAATGTGTAAAATGATCCTCGGCCATGTTTTTATCCCAGCCCGCTTTTTCAACCATGCCCTGGACAAACTTTTCTTTTTTGGACATTAGGTTAACCATACCGCAATTGTCATGTCCAATCAGCGCAATCGCTGTAATACCGCCAATAGCGATGGCGTATGATACTTTAAATTCGCTGTAGCGAAGATTCCCGCCACCGGTACGCAAGATATAGGCAAAATTATTGGGTATGTTCAGATGCTTGCGGTAATCCATGCACATACCAATTAAAAGCTCGGCATGTCTATAGGTATCGTGAGGATACTCCAGATTATGATATTTTAACAGAAGCTCAATTGGAGTATCGCGATATTCTGGCAAAACATCCTCTAACGAGTTAACCGATATAATGTATTTATCCATGCGTCAACCTCCTTTTAATTAAAACTAGACCCATAAACTTGTGCGATATTTCACTATGGTTGGCACACTAAAAAGCATACAGATTGTCTTATAACTCTCTTTCCCTCCCATATTAGTTACAAATACAAAAGTTGACCTTTAAAATTCTTTTCATGATGATTCCCTTTACTAAATAATCCCCATTGATAAGATTAACATTTTTAATAAACAACATGATTATTCCCTTTACTCAGTAATCCCCATTGATGAGATATACATTTTTAATAAACAATTGCGCACCGCGGGGGAGAGCTGTCATCTAAGAGCGTTAGCGAAGGATCTGGTTTTAAGATTCTTCGCTGCGCTCAGAATGACAGGCTTAAAAGGTTCTTAAGTTCTTGCATTCATAGCAATGACACGACGCTGTACCATTTACTGAGTTAACGGTATAACCATGTTTCTTTTTATTTTTCTTTGGCAAATAGAGCTTTGTCACAAGAGTTATGGACTTTGTGATTAATTTTACATTTATTTTACAACAAAAACGGGCTGACGGATAGTACTTTTTGTCACTACTTTTAATTTTATTTTATTCAACTCGAGAAATTTTGAAGTAAAAAACGGTAACCAGAACAACAATCCCCAAAAGAAGGAACCGCAGCACCGCACATATAAAGATAAAGCATAGGTCAAAATATAATTAACAAAACTATAGCTATACGGAGGAGTTCTTAATGACCGATACCGATTCGAACCAAAACCAAAGGGCGGACACCATAAACAGTGAACATTTCCGCAGAACTAAAGCAGAAAAAATTAGGACTATCAACTCCGGGGAACTCCGGGACGTCAACGCAGCGGATCTACAGGAAATGTACCACATTGACACCAAGGTTAACCAAGATAAAAATCATTAGTATATAGATCTGACAGGAGACTGAAATCTAAGTCTGTGTCATTTAAATAACCGGATTATGCGTTACGCTTTCAAAATGAGCATCGTAACCTTGGCTAACAGCACTTTATTTGTTTTGGGTTACGTGCTATCGCTGTCGCTATATTACTGTTAACCAGTTAATTAAATTAATTTGTTTACAGAGTTGTTTTTATATTTGCTACCCGGGCCCGTAAATACTAGGATAATAAATATAAATAAATCACACCTAATGTGGACGGGCACTTTTTGGAGGGCTCATATGGTTACCAAAACATCGGAAGACCAAATTATTCTGGAGATTATTAAGCATGTAAAAGATCTTAACTTAAAAGGTTTCAATGCCCTGATGGATGAATTGCAGCCTTACGACCTGGCCCGGTTTTACTTAAACCTGCCCGAGAAGCACCAGGCGCGTTTTTTAATGCTGGTGCATGCTGAACAGTTGGCAGACTTAATCCAAGAACTCGATAAGGACCAGCAGTTAGAAGTTTTGAATAAACTAGGCCTTGAAAAAGCAAGCCGCATCATGGACTTGATGGACAATGACGACCTGGCCACGTTGCTGGGCGGGCTTTCTAAACAGGAAACGGAAACATTTCTATCCGTGATGAAAAAAGAAGAATCCAGAATAGTAAAGGATATTCTGGAGCACCCCCCGGAAACAGCGGGGCGGTTGATGACTAACCGCTACGTTTGGATACCGCTTGATTATACCGTGGGTGAAACAGTAAATAAGCTTAAGTCTTTTGCGGAAATAGCAGAAACTATAAACTACCTGTACGTTATTGATACTGATAAAAGACTGGTGGGCGTGGTATCCTACCGGGACTTGCTCCTAGCCGGTGCCGACGAAAAAATCAGCGACATCATGTTTACCCGGGTAATCTCGGTTCCGGTGGATACAGACCAGGAAGACGTAGCCCGGATTATCGAGCGTTATGACTTTTTAGCTGTGCCGGTAGTGGAAGAAAACAACGTACTGGTAGGAATTGTTACCGTAGACGATGTTTTGGATGTAATTATTAAGGAAGCCAACGAGGATATAGGAAAATTGTCTGCGACAGGCAATTCGATCGATTTTGATACCCGAGCCTGGGAAGCTGCTTACCGCCGTTTGCCGTGGCTGGTTTTGTTATTATTTATCGGACTTATATCAGGCAGTATTATCAGTGTATTTGAGGACACGCTGCAACAAGTGGTGGCCCTGGCTTTCTTTATGCCCATGATCGCCGGTATGACCGGGAACACCGGAACGCAGTCGCTGGCGGTGGTGGTTAGAGGTCTTGTTTCCCGCGACATAGATAAAAACATTGCCCTGCGTCTGGTAATGAGGGAACTGGGGGTAGGTTTAATTATCGGCACCACCTGCGGCATATTAATAACCATTATTGCTTACGTCTGGCTGGGTAACCCCATACTTGGCCTGGTGGTGGGTAGTTCACTTCTAATAACCCTGGTGATAGGCACCCTGGCGGGTACCGTTATACCGCTTATAGTATATAAAATGAAAATCGACCCCGCTGTAGCTTCGGGGCCTTTAATTACAACCCTAAACGATATTTTTTCCCTGATGGTCTACTTCGGCGTAGCCACGTTTTTCATTGCTTACCTGGTGTAGCAACGCAGGGGGTTGATGATATTACACAAAACCCCTAGTCAAGACTTTTTTCGGAGACACCGGCTACAGGTTTTCCTGCTGTAATGACCAGCAGTGAACCGGCCAAAACAGCCAGGCCGCCTGCCAATTGCAGCCAGCTCATTCGTTCACCAAAAAGCAACGCCGAAAAACCAATGGTGGTCAGCGGTTCTACCATACTTAAAATTGATGCTTTAGTGGAGCCAATTAATGAAATACCTCTAAAAAATGTAAAAACGGACAATACTGTTGAAAATGCCACCATCCCCGCTAAAGCCATCCAGGCCATGGGCTGCATATTAAAGTTCAAAGAATTTGTTGCAATGCCAATTGCAAGCAGGGAAAACGATGCAAACATAGTCACCATTAAGCTGGCAACCATAACCGGCAGTTGTTTTAACACCCGCTGACCCAAAACAATATAACAAGAATAAACCAGCGCGGCACCGCCTGCCAGCATCAAACCCCTGGCACTTAATCCACCGAAGTCGCTGCCCAAAACCATAGTTAACCCGATTATCGATATCAAAATAGAAATTAAAATATTACTGGTCAACGATTCTTTATAAAATATTAAAGATAGTACTGCTACAAAAATGGGATGCGTGTAAAAAATCAACACCGCCACAGAAGCTGGGATATATTGCACCGCAGCAAGATAAAAATTAGACTGCAGCATATAAAAAATACTGCCCATGACGAATAACAGTACCAACAGGTTCTTATCCAATTTGATATTCACTTTATTAATTAGTACCAGTACAAAGTAACAAACCGCAGCCAAAGAAAAACGCAGTAAAAGAAGGGTGGTTACATTAACCCCTCCCTGGTATGCATAAAGGGCGAAAATAGGAAGCAGGCCAAAACCGATGGCCGATATAAAAACCAGGCTTACACCAGTATAATATTGCTTGGACAAGGACAATTACCTTTTCCCTATGTTAATTTATTCTATGCTAAATTTTAATCCATACGGGCAAAAGTTTAAAGTAGTATTTTAAGTTCATTTATGGGCCAAGCCTACCAGCTGATTTATATTATCAAACCCGTTTTGCCGCATGTAGTTCTCAATACCTTCAATAATTTCAATGGTGGTCCGTGGGTTAACAAAATTGGCTGTACCCACGGCTACTGCAGTAGCCCCGGCCAGGATAAACTCCAGAGCATCCCTGGCGTTCATAATGCCTCCCATGCCCAAAATAGGCAGTTTTACCGCCTTATAGACCTGCCATACCGCCCGTACCGCCACCGGCCTGATCGCCGGACCGCTTAATCCCCCGGTTAGGTTGGCTAAAAGTGGTTTTCTCCGGTCTACATCAATGACCATGCCCACCAAAGTGTTGATCATCGATAAAGCATCCGCCCCGGCTTCAGCCACTGCCTCAGCCATGGCCGCCATGTCGGCAACATTAGGTGAAAGTTTTACAATTACCGGCAACCCTGCAGCGGCTTTTACAGCCCTGGTTACCTCGGCCGCTGAGCGGGGATCGCTGCCAAACTGGATGCCCCCCTTCTTTACATTGGGGCAGGAAATATTAATTTCCAAGCCGGCTACTCCAACTACCCCGTCCAGTTTGCGGGCCACCAGGGCGTAATCTTCCACAGTGTCTCCGGCAATATTAACAATAACCGGCACACCCAGTTCCGCCAGTCGGGGCATAATTTCTTGTGCCACCCGGTCCACACCCGGGTTTTGCAGCCCAATGGCGTTAAGCATGCCTGCGGGCGTTTCGGCGATCCGTGGAGTGGAATTGCCCGCCCGGGGCGCCGGAGTAGTGCCTTTTACAGTTATGGCCCCCAGCCGTTGCAGGTTCACATAGGGTTGGTACTCAAACCCGAACCCGAAGGTACCCGAGGCCGTGGTGACCGGATTCTTCATGATGATACCGCCCAGGTTTACTGTGGTGTTCATTATTACCAGACCACCTCCGCCGCACTGAATACAGGGCCGTCCACGCAGGCCCGCTGATGGTTTTCCTCCCCACCGGGTTCCCGCACCCGGCAGACACAAGATAGACAGGCGCCCACCCCGCAAGCCATTCTTTCTTCTAATGAAACTTCTCCCGGCACCTTAGCCTGACTAAGCAACGTACAGACAGCTTTAAGCATGGGTGTCGGTCCGCAAGCATAAACATATTCCGTTTTTTGCCGCAGTTCTTCCGCCAGCAAATCGGTAACCAGTCCGTGAAACCCGGCCGAGCCGTCGTCAGTGGCAATTTGCACTTTAAAACCCAGCGCCGCAGCCAGTTCCACAGTTAAGAGCTGGTCGGCACTCCTGGCCCCCAGCAGCACCTTCACTCGCGGAGCCGCTTGGGTTGCCGCCAGTTCCTGCAGCAGGAAGAAAAGTGGCGCCGCGCCGATACCGCCGCCTACAAGGATAATATTGCCCTGGTTGGTGGTACTACCATCAACCGGCGCAGGAATTGGGTTTGTGCGGCTTTGCCGGTCCTGACCCCAGGTAAACCCACGGCCCAGGGGGCCCAAAACGTCCAGTAGACCATCTTGCCTACGGGCTAGCATCTCAGTACCCCGACCCACTACCTGGAACATAATCCGCACCAGCCCGGTTTCACGGTTCACGGCATGAATGCTTATGGGACGGCGCAACAGCGGGTCGATGCCTTGGGCGCAGCGTATATGTAAGAATTGACCCGGCTGTGCAATTTCCGCCAGGGTTGGAGCAAATAGTTCCAACACATATATATTAGGAGCCGGGCTTGAATTTCCTGCTATTTCAACCTGTACTAATTGTGACATTTTAACTCAAACCTCCGATTTCAAAAATTCAGTAGTCAGAATTCAGTAGTCAGAATTTAGTAGTCAGTAGTCAGAATACCTAAGAAAATATACTTTCAAGGGTAGAAGACTATGCCGCTGCGTAGCAACATTGAAGGATAAGTACTTATTATAGGGAAGTATTAAAGAATATGGTTATACCGTTAACTCAGTAAATGGTATAGCGTCGTGTCATTCTGAACGAAGTGAAGAATCTAGATCCTTCGCTAACGCTCAGGATGACAGCTCTCCCCAACGGGGATTACTGAGTAAAGGAAATAATCATGTTAAAGAACAGTCACCAACGCGCAAAGCCGGCATACATTAAACCGGAGAGCGCTTTTTTATTGCTTTTTTTTAAAACCTAAACTCTCGCCCCTGTAAGGAACAATCAAGGAACAAGGGTTGATGAAACTAGCTATTTTGAATGTAACGAAGCGCAATGAAGAACCTTTTAAGCATGACAATCCACAATCTTAATTTTTTTCATCAAACCTTAAATTTTAAAAAACCCGGGCCAGGCGTCCGGTTTAAATAGACCCCGGACGGTCATGAACCGTCCGGGGCTTTCATCTATCAAAAGTAATATCCCTGTCTCCTGAAAAAGCTTGTTTAGAGGTTGAGTTTATCTAATTCAGGTACTCTTGCAACGGCACCAGCGCGACATCGGATCCTTCCTGGAAGTCTGTTAGAACCTCCAGAATAGCTCTGGCGGTGTCCAGAGAAGTGAGACAGGGCACGGCCAGTTCCACGGTGGCCCGCCTGATGGCAAAACCGTCCCGTTCGGGCTGCTTACCCTTGGTGAGAGTATTCACCACCAGGTGAATATCCCCCTGTCTCAGCAAGTCGGTTATATGGGGAGTCCCTTCGCGCACCTTGTTCACCCGCTGCACCGGTACACCGTGTTCACCCAGATAACGGGCCGTTCCGGCAGTGGCCAGGATATTATAACCCAGCCCGGAAAAACCCTTTACAATGGGCAGCGCTTCTTCTTTGTCCTTGTCGGCCACGGTGAACAATATATTGCCCTGACGCGGGAATTCCACCCCCGAGGCCAACAGAGCCTTATACAGCGCCACCGGATAGCTGGCGTCAACCCCCAGCACCTCGCCGGTGGATTTCATTTCCGGACCTAGCGAAATATCCACCTGCAGCAGTTTGCCAAAGCTAAACACCGGTGCCTTCACGCCTACCAGTTTGGTTTCCGGGTACAGCCCGCCTTGATACCCCATACCTTTTAGTTTGTGACCCATGATAATCTTAGTGGCCAGGTTGACCATGGGCACACCGGTTATTTTACTCATATAAGGCACAGTTCGACTAGCCCTGGGATTTACCTCCAGTACGTAAATCTGACCGTTGTACAGCACGTACTGGATGTTGATCATCCCCCGCACATTCATGGCCAGGGCCATTCGGGAGGAGTAATCCACAATTTGTTCCCGGGCGTGGCGGTCCAGGTGGTTGGCTGGATAAACCGCGATGCTGTCCCCGGAATGCACCCCGGCCCGCTCCACGTGTTTCATGATGCCGGGTATAAGCACCGTTTCACCGTCGGCGATGGCGTCGACTTCAATTTCCTCACCCAGAAAGTATTTGTCCACCAGTACCGGGTGCTCCGGTGTAACTTTTACCGCAGTTTGCATGTAGTTTGTCAAATCTTCCACATTATAAACAATTTCCATAGCCCGGCCGCCCAGCACGTAAGAGGGTCGCACCAGCACGGGATACCCGATGCGGGTAGCTACCTCCACGGCTTCAGATACCGAAAAGGCCGTTCCACCCGGCGGCCGGGGAACATCCAACTCCTCTAAAAGCTCGTCAAACCGTTCGCGGTCCTCGGCCCGGTCGATATCGTTTAATGAGGTACCCAGAATTTTAATCCCGGCCCGGACCAAGTGAGCCGCCAAGTTAATGGGTGTCTGGCCGCCGAACTGCACGATTACGCCTTCTGGTTTTTCCTTTTCTAAAATGTTCAGCACATCCCCGGGAAGCAGCGGCTCAAAGTACAGCCGATCGGCGGTGTCAAAGTCGGTGCTGACAGTCTCGGGGTTATTGTTGATGATAATGGTCTCGTAATCCATTTCTTTGAGCGCCCAAACCGAATGCACCGAGCAGTAGTCAAACTCAATACCTTGACCGATGCGGATGGGCCCGCCGCCCAGCACCGCCACCTTGCGCCGGTCCGTAGGCGGCGCCTCGTCCTCTTCATCGTAGGTCGAGTAATAATAAGGTGTTTGGGCCTCGAATTCGGCGGCGCAGGTGTCCACCATTTTATAGACCGGTTCCACACCTTTGGCCTGGCGCAGCGCCCGCACTGCATCGGTCTTTAGTCCGGTAACCTGGCTAATATAGGCATCGGCCATGCCCATCTGCTTACACTGCCGCAGGGTTTCCGGGGTCAAGGCCGATGGCCCCTGTTGGCGTAGGTGTTGTTCCAAATCCACTACGTTTTTAATTTTGCGGATGAAGAAACGGTCCATTTTGGTCAGGTTGCAGATATGTTCCTCCAGCATACCCCGGCGCAGTGCTTCGGCCAGTACAAAAAGACGTTCGTCGTTGGCCGTGATTAGCTTTTGCTCAATTTCTTCCTCAATGAGATTTTCCATACCGGGGTATAGCAAGCCCGGGACACCGATTTCCAGTGAGCGGATAGCTTTTAAAAGCGCCCCTTCAATGGTACGGTCTATGGCCATCACCTCGCCGGTGGCCTTCATTTGGGTACCCAGGGTCCGGTCGGCCAGGGCAAACTTGTCAAAGGGCCAGCGGGGGAACTTGATCACCACATAGTCGATGGACGGCTCGAAACAGGCGTATGTTTTGCCTGTCACTTCATTTTTGATCTCGTCCAGGTTTAGGCCGATAGCGATCTTCGTGGCCACCTTGGCGATGGGGTAACCGGTGGCCTTGGAGGCCAGGGCTGAAGAACGGGACACCCGCGGGTTGACTTCGATAACATAATACTGGTAGCTGTTGGGATCCAGGGCGTACTGAATGTTGCAGCCGCCCTCCACACCCAGGGCCCGGATAATTTTAAGCGCGGCTGTGCGCAGCATCTGGTAATCCTTGTCGCTCAAGGTCTGGGTGGGGGCCACCACGATGCTGTCCCCGGTGTGAATGCCCATGGGATCCAGGTTCTCCATGCTGCAGATGGTGATGCAGTTGTCGGCCCCGTCCCGCATCACCTCGATTTCGATTTCCTTCCACCCCACCAGGCTGCGCTCGATTAGCGCCTGGTGAATAATGCTGGCCTTTAGGCCCCGGGTGCAGGTGTCGATAAGTTCATTGATGTTGTAAACCATACCGCCACCGGTACCGCCCAGGGTGTAAGCCGGGCGTACCACCAGCGGAAACCCGACTTGCCGGGCAAATTCAACTGCTTCATCAATCGTAGAGATAACGGCACTTTCGGGCACCGGCTCATTAATCCGCTCCATGGTACTCTTAAACTGCTCCCGGTCCTCGGCCCGCTTGATCGCGTCGAGCGGGGTGCCCAGCAGCTTGACATTATATTTGTCCAGCACACCGAGTTCGGCCAACTGCAGAGCCATGTTCAGGCCCACTTGACCGCCCAGTGAAGGCAGGAACCCGTCGGGCCGTTCTTTTTCAATGACCCGGGTGACAAAATCCGGGGTAATTGGTTCAATATAAATTCGGTCTGCCATGTTGACATCGGTCATAATGGTGGCCGGGTTGCTGTTAATCAGCACTACTTCCATGCCTTCCTCACGCAACGCCCGGCAGGCCTGGGTGCCGGCGTAGTCAAACTCCGCGGCCTGGCCGATGATGATGGGGCCCGAGCCGACTACCAATACTTTTTTAATGCCCTCTTTAATCGGCATTTATTGTCCCTCCCCGCGCATCATGTCCATAAACTGGTCGAATATATAGTCTGAATCGTGCGGCCCCGGTGATGCTTCGGGGTGATACTGCACTGCAAATATGGGCAGTTTTTTATGCCGGATGCCTTCCACGGTGTTGTCGTTCAGGTTAATGTGGGAAACTTCCACATCCAGCCCCGCCAGTGATGACTCATCAACACTGTAGCCGTGGTTGTGGGAGGTGATGTAAACCCGCCCGGTGCGCATATCCTTAACCGGGTGGTTTGAGCCCCGGTGGCCGAACTTCATCTTATAGGTTTTGCCACCCAGAGCCAGGCTCAGCACCTGATGCCCCAGACAAATGCCAAACAGCGGTACCGTACCGATTAGTCTGCGGCTGGTCTTAATGGTATTCTGTACATCCACCGGGTCTCCCGGGCCGTTGGAAAAAAAGACGCTATCCGGGGACAGGGCGTTAATTTCACCCGCGGTGGTACCGGGAGGCACGACAATAACCGTACAGTCCCTGTCCCGCAGCTTGCGGACAATATTATGTTTGGCGCCCAAGTCCACCAGTACCACCCGCGGCCCACTACCCTCAATGGTGTAATTCTCCCCGGTGGCCACCTCGTCCACTAGATTCAAGCCGCTTAACTGCGGGCTGGTGCGTGCCCTGGTCACTACCTCTTCGGGATTCACGTCGCCGGTGGCGAGATAGCCCCGCATAGTTCCGTAACTGCGCAGGTGCCTGGTCAATGCCCTGGTATCTACTCCGCTGATGCTTGGCACGCCCGCCCGGGTTAAGAATTCGCCGACCCGGTAACTGGCCCGCCAGTTACTGGGATGGTCGCAATATTCCCGGACCACGAAACCGCGCACAAAAGAACGTTTGGATTCGTAATCCTCCCGGTTGATACCGTAGTTGCCAATCAGCGGGTAGGTCATGACCACGATTTGCCCGGCATAAGAGGGGTCGGTAAGCACTTCCTGGTAACCGGTCATACCGGTGTTAAATACCACCTCACCCCATTGTTCGGTGGCGGCGCCAAAGGATTGGCCGGTGAACACTTTGCCGTCTTCAAGAGCTAAAATAGCTTTCAAGTTGCAAACACCTCCGCAATTTATCTGTAACAGTTTTTATCTGTAAAATATCTACCTAGAAAATAAACCTTGCGAGATGTCATCCTCGAAGCGTAGCGAAGGATCTTAAGATTCTTCACTGCGTTCAGAATTACCATGCGTACTCGCACCACGATAAATGAATACAATCTACCTTCATCAAGATTAAGCTTGTCATCCTGAGCGTAGCGAAGGATCTAGTCTTTAAGATTCTTCGCTGCGCTCAGAATGACAGATTCGTTGTATTCATAGCAATGACAATAAAATGTCCTGAAATATCGAGACGGATTAACCATGCCTTCATTCTGACTCCTGACTACTGACTACTGACTACTGACTACTGACTCCTGTCTCCTGTACTTAATCTCCCCTGCTACTATGGTGAGGACCGGCAAACCTTTAAGCCGGCGGCCCGTGAAGGGGGTGTTTCTGCTTTTACCGGCAAAATCAGCCGGGTTTACCGTTTCCTCAAGCAGGGGGTCAATTATGGTAATGTCCGCCGACGCCCCCTCGGTCAAGGTGCCACCCGCAACGCCCAGGATGCGGGCCGGGTTGCAGGAGAGCTTTTGCACCGCCTGCAGCGGGGTCAAAATACCGGTTAGCACCAGTTCAGTCCACACCAGTCCCACCGCTGTCTCCAGACCCACCAACCCGAAGGGGGCCAGGTCGAATTCCACGTTTTTCTCATCAAAGGAATGAGGCGCGTGGTCGGTGGCTATGGCATCAATGGTGCCATCGGCCAATCCCTGGCGTACTGCCTGTACGTCGGCCTCGCCGCGCAGCGGCGGGTTTACTTTGGCGTTAGTGTTAAAGTCCCCTACCGCCCGGTCCGTCAGGGTAAAGTGGTGTGGCGTCACTTCCGCCGTAACCCTTACACCACGCTTTTTGGCCTCGCGAACCAGGGACACCGAGCCCGTAGTACTTATATGGGCTAGATGCAGCGGACAGCCGGTTTCCCCGGCCAGAATAATATCCCGGGCCACCATTGCCTCCTCGGCTGAAGCAGGGATCCCCTTTAAACCTAGTATTGTGGAGTAAGCACCCTCGTGCATCACCCCGCCACCGGCCAAACTTTTATCTTCGCAATGGGAGATGATGGCCGCGCCCAGCATGCTGCAGTACAGCATGGCCCGACGCATCAAGCCGGCGTCCGTCACCGGTTGGCCGTCGTCTGAGAAGGCCGCCGCGCCGGCTTCCCGCATGTCCGCCAGTTCAGCCAGTTCCTGACCCCGACTGCCACGGGTGATGGCGCCTACCGGATAGACCTTCACCAGTCCGTCCTCTTGAGCCCGTTTATTAATATACTCCACCGTCACCCGGTTATCGGTTACAGGGTCGGTGTTGGGCATGCAGGCCACACCGGTAAACCCACCCCGGGCTGCTGCCGCAGTACCGGTGACAATGGTCTCCTTGTACTCAAACCCTGGTTCCCGCAGATGTACATGCATGTCCACCAGGCCCGGCGCCACTAGTTTGCCCCCGGCATCGATGATGCTTGTGGTGCTGTCGGGCTGGAATGGCGCACAAATCAATCCATTATTAACATAAAGGTCTGCGTTCTGATCCCGGCCGGCCACCGGGTCCAAAAGCCGCCCATTTTGAATAATTAACTTCATCACTGAGCACCTCCCCCGATGAGCAGGTACAGCAGCGCCATACGCACCGCCACCCCGTTGGTTACCTGTTCTTCTATGGCCGTCTGGGAACCGTCGGCCATATCCGCTGCAATTTCAACCCCGCGGTTCATGGGACCGGGGTGTAGCACCAGTGCGTCCCCGGCAGCCAGTTCCAGCCGCCGCCTATTTAGTCCATAAAGCCTCGAGTATTCCCTGAGCCCGGGGAATAATCCCTGCTCCTGTCTCTCCTTTTGGATGCGCAGCATGATAATGACATCGGCCCCGTCAAGGGCTTGGTCCATTTGATGAACTACCCGCACACCGGTTTGTTCCAGTCCGGCCGGGATTAATGTAGGCGGGCCGCAGACCCTTACCTTGGCCCCCATTTTGGTGAACCCCCAAATATTTGAGCGGGCCACCCGGCTGTGCAGTATATCGCCCACGATGACCACCTGTAATCCCGCCAGGCCCCCTTTCTTTTCTCGCACTGTGAACATGTCCAACAGCGCCTGGGAGGGATGTTCATGGGCCCCGTCGCCGGCATTAATTACGGCAGCCTGCACCGAACGAGCCAGTAGTCGCGGCGCGCCGGGCATGGGATGACGCAATACGATTACGTCAGCGCCCAGCGACTGCAGCGTGCGGCCGGTGTCGTACAGGCTTTCCCCCTTAGCCACACTGCTGGACGATCCAGACATGTTAATACTGTCTGCACTCAGGTACTTGGCCGCCAGCTCAAATGAGCCGCGGGTCCGGGTACTGTTCTCGTAGAATAGGGTTACAACAGTCCTGCCACGCAAGGTGGGTACCTTTTTAATCGGCCTTTTAATTATCTCTTTCATGGGCCCGGCCGTGTCTAAAAGAAAGCCGATTTCATCAGCAGACATATCCCGTATGCCCAATAAATCTTTATGTTTAAACAATTATCGCTACCCCCTTCCCCAAATAATAAAAGACCTCCCGGGTTTATCAAAACCCGACGGAGGCCGGCAAGACAAATTAACACTTGGCCTCCCTTGCCGACCTCACGGGACCGCTTTAAAAGGATGCGCCAGGCACTATGTTTTTTCCATGATCACAACTTCATCGATTTCGTCCGTTTCTATTAGTCGCACCGCCACTTCTTCGCGGTGGGAAGTAGGAACGTTCTTGCCCACGTAATCAGCCCTGATGGGCAACTCCCGGTGCCCCCGATCCACCAGCGCAGCCAGTTGAATGTAACGCGGCCGTCCCAGGTCAATTATGGCGTCCAGGGCCGCCCGGATCGTTCGTCCGGTGAACAGCACATCGTCCACCAGGACCACCCGTTTACCGTCGATAGAAAAGGTTACCTCGGTCTGCCGCACTACCGGTTGGTGTCCCATGGTGGTTAGGTCATCCCGGTAAAGGGTAATATCCAGCACTCCCACCGAAACTAGACTGCCCTCAATTTCCCTGATTCGGTCAGCCAAACGCCGGGCTAGCGGAACTCCCCGCCGGCGGATGCCAATTAACACCAGGTCACCGGTACCCTTATTGCGCTCGATAATCTCGTGGGCAATACGGGTAATCACGCGCCTGATACCATCGCTGTCCATAATCCGGGCTTTTTGTTTCCATTCGGCCACGGCTTTACACCTCCGGTAAGAATTGGTCACTAAAAAAGCGCACTAAAAAACCTGTCTCACCGCGAAGTAGGCATAGACAGGCATATAAATGCACAAGTTTAACATTTATGAACCCTTACCAGCCTCACGGGACCGATTTCAAGGTAATTTTCACTTAAACAATTTTATCAGATACCCTATTTGACGTCAACCTTTATTTAAACACTACAGGACGCTCATGTAAAAGAAATAATCATTCATTCTACAAACATGGTGCAGTTAAAAACAGGCACTTCACCCATAAATGCTGCAACATCTTATTTTAAAAACCTGTCTATAATACTTTTAACACACTCAAACCACTCCTCCTTTTTGCATTATTAATGTTTTTTAGTTTTCCGGCCGTTTATTGCCGGAACATTTTTTTGCTTCCCTTGGGGCCTGGAAATGTTATTATCATCTTCTTTAAGCCCTGCCCCGTTTTAGAGTTTATTGATCCCTAGAAATATCAAAAATACGCCTGTGGCTATGGAAGCCATACCCAGCAAAGATACTTTGCCGGCTAATCCCACCAGACCCAGCGTGGTGACGCCTATAAATATTGTAGGACCTACCATGGCCAGTACCGCGTTAATCTTGAACGCCACATCTACCCGGTTGAAATATAGCATCAGCATGGCGGCGGTAAACTCAATACTGGACGATAAAAAACGCAGCAAAGCCATGGATAAAACAACTTTATCTAAATTTAAAAACAAATTTTTATACCTCCCGTCGGGTTAGATATTTTTTCATATGCCTGACGGGGGTAATAAATGCATACCGTTCATGGTACCGAGATAAAATAACCGTGTCGCATCAGGAAGGACTGATAATTATGAAACCTAAAAATAGTGCCGCTGTGCTGGCGGCAATATCAGGCGTGCCTTTTATCATGGTTTTGGGTAATTCAATGCTCATCCCGGTTTTGCCGGCCATGAAGCAAACAATGAACCTGAGCCAACTTGAAGTAAGCATGATTATTACTGCATTTTCCATACCCGGCCTACTTATACCGTTGGCCGGATTTTTATCCGACCGCATTGGCCGGAAAAGGATAATCATTCCTGGCCTGATACTGTACGGTATTGGTGGCATTACCGCCGGGGCAGCGGCCATAATCCTACGGGAAAATGCATTTGCCTGGATTATCGGTGGTCGCATAATCCAGGGCATCGGCGCCGCCGGCACAACTCCCATCGCCATGGCCCTCACTGGCGACCTTTTTACGGGCCCCCAGCGCAGCAAGTCTTTGGGAATTGTGGAAGCCGCCAACGGAATGGGTAAGGTGCTTAGCCCGGTATTGGGAGCGGCCATCGGCTTAATTGCCTGGTACGCCGCGTTTATTTTTTTTCCCGCCATTGTAGTGCCCATAGTAATAGGAATGTGGCTTTTAGTTAAAGAGCCTGAAAGCAAACGGGAAAAACAAAGTGTGTCCAAATATGCCCAATCGATTAAAAAAGTTTTTCATAAAAAATCAGCCATACTGCTAACCTCATTTTTGGGCGGCATGACTGCTTTGTTAATTTTGTTTGGCATTTTGTTCTTTCTTAGCGATTACCTGGAAACAAGCGTTGGCATATACGGTATCATGAAAGGGTTCGCCTTGGCGGTGCCCGTTTTATTTATGAGCATAACATCCTACGTTACCGGCATGCTATTGAAAAAAAAGGTCAAGCTGATGAAGTGGCTGGCTGTCACCGGGCTTAGTCTTATTGCTCTATCGCTGATGTCGCTGAATTTTTTCCAGAACATCTACCTCTTTTTTGTCGGCATATCAATCACCGGTACAGGAACCGGGTTATTGCTACCATGTCTGAACACCATCATCACCAGTACAGTTGACTCCGCCGAGCGGGGCCTGGTTACATCTGTATACGGTAGCGTTCGCTTCCTGGGTGTAGCCGCGGGGCCGCCCCTTTTCGGTTACCTGATGGATCAGGGTAACGCTTATATGTACTGGGGCGGAGGGGCACTGGCCGGAATTACTGCGGTGGCTACGGCTGTTCTAATCCGGGTGCGAGATATGCAGCAGCCCGGCGAGGCCGGGCAGGGCGAACAATCGGGGGCACCTCCTATAATGACCGAATTCGTTTTCAGCCCATCCCGTAAACCCATATCCGAAACAGACAAAAACCCTAAAAACAGCCCCAAGGAATAAAACTCTAAAAGCTCAGCGCCGGGCCGAATTCTCTTAACCACTGGCGCTTTTTTTTATAGTCCGGCAACAGGGAAGCCACCAAGTACCAAAACTCCGCCGAGTGGTCAAGCTTGACCAAATGGCATAACTCGTGCACAACCACGTAATCAATTACTTCAATCGGCGCCATAACCAATTTCCAGTTGAAGTTTAAATTGCCCCTGGCCGAGCAACTACCCCAGCGGCTTTTCTGCTTTTTTATTCTAATTGCAGCGGGTTTTTGCACCATCGCAGCGGCAAATAAATTCACCCGGGCATTGATTAACTGCCGGGCGCGGCCTACATACCATTCAACTAATGTATTTTTAACCATCCACCCCGGGCTGTTTTCCACATCATCAATGGCCACATGAATTTCCCGGTCCTGGATTAGTACACCTTGATAATCGGTTGCTTTTTTAACTAATAATGTATACCGGTCCCCCAGAAAAAAAAGTTGTTCGCCGCTTACAAATTTCCTGGGTACCCGACAGCCCGTCATATTCTCCAGATGTTGCAACCTCTCTGTAATCCACAAAGCCTTTTCCTTGACAAAAGCTTCTATTAAATTTACGCTACAGTTAAGCGGTGCTGTCACAACAGCCCCTCTCTCGGCGTCAACGGTGATTTTCAAACCAGTAATTCTTTTGCTGCGCTCTACTGTATACTGGACTCCGCCACTTTTTAATGTAATCATTTCAGTTTCACCTGATCAGCAACCCCAAACCCGTATCAATTTGATACCTATGTCATTGTGAGAGTAAGCGCTATCTAACTAGTCTTTCGGGATGATCTATGTCATTTTGAGATAGATATGTCGGCTCTGTTCTGCTGCTTAAAGCATTTAAGCATGGGCAAGGCGCAGTAAAAAAACAGCTATCAAGGGCCTTCACGGGCACCTTCTATAAAGTTATTTAGATTTATAAACGCCTGGCACGCTGGTTGCAGTAGCATTAGGTTATAATAAATATTATCCCCGGCTTGTTAAACCGGGACGGGAGTGATGGCAAATGGCAAAACCGGCCACTTATATCGATAATAACAAAATCATAGTTAAATCACAATGGTGCAAAGGCTGCGGTATTTGCATCGCTTTATGCAGCAGCAAGGTATTGGTGTTGGATAACCGCGGTAAAGCGATAGTGGCCAACCCGGCAGCTTGCACAGCCTGCGGAAAATGCGCATCCCACTGCCCCGACCTGGCTATCACGGTTAACCACGCCGCAGCACGAACCAAAACTGCAACGCCGGTGCTTCCAGCTTAGTATACCGCATAAGGCAAATTAAAAAAATAACGCATCAATGCTTATTGAAGCAGGCCCGGATTTTTTCCGGGCCTGTCCGTTTTTTCACCACAACAAGTAATTAATTATTTAACTATTATTCATCAGTAGTTCTCGCTCGACCCAAATGTACTCAATGAAATTGGAAATGCGGGCAGGAAATTTCTATTTCGTATTTAATTTACTAATAGTACCATTACAAACAAACGCAACAGCTAATGCATAAATAATTAACGTTTTGAAAAGAGGGATTGTTTTGCAGGAATTGGTTTATTTAAACGGTTGGATAGGTTCTTTTGAAGACTCGTTTATTTCAGTCAATGACCGGGGTTACAATTTTGGGGATGGTATTTACGAGGTAGTCAGGGTTTATAACGGCGTACCCTTTGCCGTTGTCGATCACCTGGAACGCCTGGAGAACAGTGCCGCCGCAATAGAGATGACAATTCCCTGGAGCAGGGTACAATTAGCCATGTTTACAGAAGATTTATTGGTTCAAAGCGGCATTAAGGAAGCTATAATCTATATTCAAATCAGCCGGGGTACCGCGCACAGAAACCACCTATATGACCCGCAAATAAACCCCAACCTGCTTATTACAGTACGGCAAGTTCCGGAAATTGCACGGGATATGTATACCGATGGTGTTAAAATCATCACCCAGCCTGAATTCCGCTGGCAGCTTTGTCACATTAAATCCACATCACTGCTATCCAGTGTACTGGCCAAAAACAGGGCTGCCCAGGCTGAAGCAGCTGAAGCCGTATTCGTCATGGAAGACGGTACTGTTACGGAATGTTCGGCCAGCAACATATTTATCTATAGCAATAAGGTACTATTGACCCACCCGGCCAACAACCGGATTTTAAGCGGCATTACCCGCAAATACGTGCTTCAAGCAGCCCATTCACTGGGTATTAATACCCGTGAAGAGACATTTACTAGCACAGACCTTTTAGCAGCCGATGAAGTCTTTTTCACAAATTCAGTGACAGAAGTAGTTCCAGTGATCAAAGTTGATGACCACATCATTGGCAGTGGCGCCCCAGGTCCGGTGGCGAACCAAATTCACACCGGGTTCATAACCCTGCGCAATGCAGGAGTGTGATACATACTCAAGGGAAAATTGCCCATAAAAAAGGGGACTGGCTCTTTTTTCAAAAAGCGAAAAAAGAGCCAGTCCCCTTTTTCGCGTATACTTTGTACCCAAACACTTTATCCATATTTTCCAACATAACTCCGTTTTTTGGCAGCTTCATCCTGGTAACCATCTCATTCGGGGTTGAATAATTTTAACCAGGTGGCAAATTTAGCCCTTTCCCACACAGTAGCAAAAGGAGGTGATAGCCGGCATCCGTCATAACGGCTGGATGCATCATATAGGGAAGGGAGCTGGTTTTTTGTCCGGATGTTTTAACACCAACGGGTGGCGGGAAATTATAACATTCCCAATGGGGGATCGCGCAGCCAAACCCAGGCATCGGGGTTTGACCATGGTTATGGATAAGGGGATGGGTACCGGGGAGACCCAGGATTTGCTCAAGCTAAACCACCCGTATATTGACTTCATTAAGCTTGCCTTTGGCACATCGATGCTTTACACGGACGGTTTACTGGAAGAAAAAATCCACCTGGCGTGTTCCTACAACATCGAAATTTATCCCGGAGGAACATTTTTTGAAATAGCGTTATGGCAGGATAAATTAATTGAGTACCTTGACAAATGCAAATCGCTAGGGTTCACAGCCATCGAAGTTAGCGACGGCACCATTAATATTTGTAAAGAGGTGAGAGCACGAGCAATATCAATAGCTGCGGATAAGGGTTTTATGGTCCTCACCGAAGTAGGTAAAAAAAACGCCGGCCCCGGTATTCCGGTAATATCCCTTGCCGAGCAAGCTGGAGAGGATTTAGAGATGGGTGCGCATAAGGTGATCCTGGAAGGCAGGGAGTGCGGACTCAACGTAGGCCTATATAACGCGAAAGGCAAAATGGACACTGCGGACATTCAAGTGCTTTTGGAGTATATCGGCGACCCGGGCAAGATTATCTGGGAAGCACCACTAAAACCCCAGCAACAAGACTTAATTACCCGGTTCGGCTCCGATGTTAACCTGGGCAACATTCCAACCCAGGAAGTACTGGCCCTGGAAGCAATGCGACTGGGACTGCGGGCCGATACGCTGCAGTTGATGGTGAACGAGACTCCGGTCTGCGATTAGGGATTAACCTTATTGTGGTAATAGAGCTGGCAGCAATGGCATATATTTACGAAGAAAGGTGGTTGAACAAGCCTCTTTCAACTAATATCTTTTAAGTGAGGTTTTCGGTCAATGAATGGAGTTTTCTTACTGGTAGCGTTGCTGCTAATTGGAATCGTATCCCGCTCCAACCTCATTGCCACTGCCGCCTGCGTATTGCTGATTATTAAGTTTGCCAATCTAAATTTTATTTTTCCCCTGCTGGAAAAAAGGGGCTTGGAAATAGGCCTACTGTTTCTGCTGCTTGCCATTTTGGTGCCCGTGGCCACGGGTAGGGTCTCGGAAAAAGACTTATTATGCACCTTTACCTCTGTTTCTGGGATCCTGGCCATCGCCGGAGGCGCACTGGCCACCCATCTTAACGGCGAGGGGTTAAAGTTACTGCAAATTGACCCGGAAATAATTTTTGGACTGTTGGTGGGTTCAGTTTTCGGCATTGTCTTTATGGGCGGCATCCCGGTGGGGCCGCTTATGGCAGCCGGGCTAACCGCACTGTTCCTGGGGGTATTAAACCTGTTCAAATAATTGCGTAGGGGCACGGCATGCCGTGCCCCTACATATGGGAATAGGCGTTGTTTGACCTGCACCCTCACACTTCACCCTTAATAGAAAAATGCATCCCGACATTTTGTTCCAGGATTGTTTTCAGTTCATCCGGCAACGGTGCCCTGATTTCCAGGTATTCCTTCGTCCTGGGGTGTATAAACCCCAGCAGGTAAGCATGCAGGAACTGGCCTACCAGTCCCAAATGAGGGCGTGCGGGACCGTAGCGAATATCGCCGGCCAGCGGGTGACCAATGTAAGACATGTGCACCCTGATCTGGTGAGTGCGCCCGGTTTCCAGGCGCAGGTCCAGCAACGTAAAGTTGTTCTTTCGATCCAGCACTCGGTAGTGAGTAACCGCGTTTTTACCATGGCGATAATTAACCGCCATCCGCTGCCTGTCCGAGGGGTCGCGGCCAACCGGTGCGTCTACCATCCCGCGGTTGTGCGCAAGTAAACCGTGGGCCAAGGCCACGTACCCGCGGGACACAGTGTGCTCTTTCAACTGTCCGGCCAACCCTTCATGAATCAGGTCGTTTTTAGCGGCCATTAATAACCCCGATGTTTCCTTGTCAATCCGGTGCACGATACCGGGTCTTAAAACACCATTGATGCCTGAAAGATCCCGGCAGTGGTATAGGAGCGCGTTAACCAGGGTGCCCGTATAATTGCCCTCCGCCGGGTGTACCACCATCCCCCTTGGTTTGTTGACCACGATCAGGTCTGAGTCTTCATAGTAAACTTCAAGTGGGATTGGTTCGGGCAGTACTTCAAGTTCAACGGGTGGCGGTATCATTACCGCCACCTCGTCCCCGCCGCGCAAACGGTAATTGGCCTTTACTCCAACCCCGTTGACTGTAATTAATCCCGCACCGATAAGTTTTTGCGCATAGGATCTGCTTATACCGGGCTCTGTTCCGGAAGCAAACACATCCAACCGCATACCGGATTCATCACCGGACACAACGTATTTTTCACTCCCCGGCACCTTGATCCACCTTCCGCGATTCTTTCCTGTCTGCCAGCCACACATCCAACACCAGTATAGCAGCCCCGGTTACAATGGCGGTATCAGCCAGATTGAACACTGGCCAAACTCTAAAATCAAGGAAATCAATCACCAGCCCCAGCCGAACCCGATCAATCAGGTTACCCATGGCACCGCCTACCACCAAGCCCAGGGCGATATATGACCATACCCTTTCCCGGGGCAAATACCGGTAACCAACTAAAACACCAATAATTACAAGCAGTGATATCACTATAAAAAAGTTGGTTTGATTGGCCAGCATGCCAAAAGCCGCACCCGGGTTTAGCACATAGGTGATATAAAAAACAGGCGGTAAAATAGCCAATGATTCACCGTGATACATGCTGGAAGTGATTATATACTTGGAAAGCTGATCTACAATAAGCGTTAACAAAACAATGGCCGCAAACCGCAAAACCCATACCTCCAATACAGATTGCTCCATGATATAATACCACAAGTTAATCGGCGGTGTTTATGATATTGTTTAACTATTCAGGCCTCAGAATAAAAAAACGATTTATTTACTCTGATTATTCCAATTCCAATACCAGAATGTTGTTATGTAAGAGGATAACCTTTTTGCTTTATTGGATACCTGCTCTGTAATGGATGGGCTAAAATATGCGTATGGTATTTCTTTAGTTTATGAAATCCGTTTAATGTCGAAAGTTTTACATACATGGGCAGGACATTTAATTATAATTAGAGAAATAATTAAAACGTCAAAATAGACAACCCCATTGGCCCGCTGGCATGATGCGACTTAATAGGGCTGGACACTATGCTGATGGTATGCGATACTTTATAAGTGAGACTGGTGATTCCAAGTATCGTCCCTCCATTTGCTGCGCAGAATGGGCGCGCCGACCACCTGTGTCGCAAATGTGGACGTGGTTTCTACGTTTACCAGTGAGTTCCGCGGTCATAACCCCATGAAATCTTGGGATGGGAGTGGTAAACTTGGTACAGAACAAATTTAGCCCGCCGGACAATGGTATAACTTCGGTTGCCGCCAGCAGGTTTAACCTGCGTCAGGTTGAGAACATACTTTATGAGCACTCCGGGGTAGATGAGGTAACGGTTTTGTGCATTGCCGATGACGAGAGCGAAAATAGAAATATAGTAGCTTTCATTGTTCCTAGAGAACCCGGCATGACTGAAGAGGAAATCTTTAAGTATCTTAAGCAAAGCGGACAGCTGCAAATCGAACAACTGCCAGGTGAAGTAAGATTCGTTTCGCGCATCCCCAAATCCCCCAGCGGTAAAGTATTAAAAATGAAATTGCTGGAAGGATGCGTCAGGCGCAATTAAAATGCGCTCTTATATATCCTATAGCATTTAAAACCTGTGTTATACGACGCAGGTTTTCTTTTATTTACTTACAAATCATTAACTGGCTTTTTGCCAATGCATTTTAAATCCAAAACGAGATGCATTTCACATCAACAGATGGGGAAAATAATAAAAATTAAATGTAATTTAAATGGAGTGATCGTGATGGAAAATAACCAGGAAATGCCTAATCAAATTGATAAGCGGTTTCAGCACAGCAATACTGACCGGGACCTGCTGGAAAAGGGTGCTATTTTACAGCGGGATGGCACCTATGCAATAGCACCACACCTGCCCGGTGGCATTATCACCGACCCGGACCTTTTAATTCGTTTGGCTGAAACAGCTAAAAAGTATAACTGCGCAGCATTAAAAGTCACTTCGTCTCAGCGCATCGCCCTGGTAGGTCTGCAAAAAGATGATATAGACGCCGCCTGGGCCGACCTGGACATGAAGCCCGGAGCTGCCATCGGACTATGCGTACGCAGCGTCAAATTTTGCCCCGGCACAACCTTTTGCAAACGTGGTCAACAGGATTCCGTGGGGTTAGGTAATGAGATAGACAATAAATACCATGGTATGACTATGCCTTCCAAGTTCAAAATTGGTATCAGCGGGTGTCCCAACCAGTGCATGGATTCAATGATGATCGACTTCGGAGCAGTGGGCACATCAAAGGGTTTTAATGTCTTTGTTGGCGGCAACGGCGGTTTAAAACCGCGCTTGGGCCAGTCGCTGGCTGAACAACAGACTCCGCAACAAGTACTTGATCTGCTGGACCGCGTGGTTAGTTTTTACAGTGAACAGGCTAATGCCAACGAAAGACTGGGTCGGTTCATCGAGCGAATTGATTTGGACATATTTAAAGCGGCGGTGCTACCGGAAAAAAGCATACACCACTAGGTTTAATATTATGGATACAGTCTGTGAACTATGCAATGCCATGATCATGCTCTCCCCGCAGTGCGCCTGCGGCGGTGCAATGCAGGATAGTGGACCGGTCTACGATTATTCAGGACCGTATAGCCCGTACTATAACACTGAATTCGAGGATCCTCACTGCCATCACCTATTCACCTGCCCCAAATGCGGCAAAGACCAGGTCATTAGTGTGCCGCTGCGCCCAATATAATCAGGCTTGGTATTATCCCCAAGGGATTGCACTCGCCTTATACATGACATTGACCAGTACTAAATCATCGGAAATATAAAATTAACAGCTTTATCTGAAAACCCGGAGGCAAAACATAGTCAAACCGATAACCACCCTTGCTTTGGTAAAAAAGATTCAGCAACCTTAATCCAGCAAATATGGTTGCTGTTGAGGTGGTTCTGTAAGCTCAACAAGAACGTTGGCATTTTTTTCTGATACCGGAACAGTGGAATCTAACACTGAAGGGTATCAGAAAAACCCGGCTTTTTCACCTTCTACAGCACTGTGCATACTATATAAAAAACGATTGGGGTGAAAGGAGGCCGGGTAATTCTTATTATGAATAATAACCCTTTTAGTTTATTTTTAATTTTAATTTTGCTAGTACTTAGCACCGATAAACAAGCCGATGTGAAGCTGGGATACGTCAGAGGGTTACTGGATCAAACATCACGTTCCCTGAAAGCAATGAGAGAAGGCGTCGAGGCTATGAATGCCAGTTTCGAAACGGCCGGCGCCATTTTTGCACGACCACCTGAAAGCGCTGAATAAAAACAAACTAGGTAGACGCCCATGCTGCAAGCGCAGCACCATCGGAGGATGGGAATCGTAGTATTTTCGGGTAGCCCTATGATTTGGATTGGAGTTATTGTTGGTGCAAATCGTTGGAAACTAAAGCCAGGTATTACCCGTGTATAAGTGCCGGTAGACAACCGGTACACACCCATATACTTTGGCCGCGATTACGGCAAGGCAGTACTATTACCTGGTCCTCATTCCTGCCGCACCGATGGCAAACCTGGGGAATGTACGTCCCCGGGTTTTGTTTTATGTGTTCATTCACCGCATGTTCATCAAAACCCGGCGCTTCACGATGTTCCACTGAGAGAGCACCCTGGGGGCATACTCCTATACAAAAACCAGCCCCATCGCAAAGCTTTTCATTTTTCACTTTGGCTTTTCCGTTTTCTATAGTGATAGCACCCTCAACGCAAGGGCTCACACAAAGGCCGCAACCGTTACACTTTTCTTCGTCGATACTGACAATCTGTCTGACAGCCATTATTACCACCTCATATTTTAAATTTATTAGTTACTACTCAGGTATTCAAAAATCTACTAGTCCCGAGAATATGCTTCCATTCCTATCTCTGTTTCGAAAACCTTCCGAAATATTCGCTGTCATAAAACGAAGGCACACCGAAAATGCGACGACAACCGTATATCTCAAACTTCGAAAAGGCTGGTATGACATGCGCATTCTGCTATGCTATTTAGTCTACATACATGTTTTTACCTGTTCTCTATTCTGCCCCCTGCTCCTGATTTCTGACTTATTACCTTTATTATTTACTATAAAACAACAATGATAACTGTAAAGTTAAGTGTCTCGCGTTGGAGGTGTGATATTCATCACAGGTCCCGGGCAAGCAAAAAAAAACGTGTTTAACCCCTTCTCGGGTGCACGCCTGGCTATAAATATTTGGTTTTAATGCCGTTCTTTTCATAAATAAAAACATGATTATTCCCTTTACTCAGTAATCCCCATTGATGAGATAAACATTTTTAATAAACATTGTGCACTGCGGGGGGAGAGTTGTCATCTAAGAGCGTTAGCGAAGGATCTGGTTTTAAGATTCTTCGCTGCGCTCAGAATGACAGGCTTAAAAGGTTCTTCAATTCTTGTATTCATAGCAATGACACGACGCTGTACCACTTACTGAGTTAACGGTATAACCATGAGTAAAATTAAGGGATTATAATAAATAGTAATTCAGCACCCTGGTAACAGCCTCGATAACGTCTTGCACATCCCGGTCAGTCATGGATGGAAACAGGGGCAAGGTTAAAAACCGGTTATAAAGGTCCTCGGCAACGGGACATAGACTGCCTTCAATAGTACATACATCGGGGTGCCCAATCCAAAGGTAATAAGGATGCAGAAAAACCGGCAGGTAGTGCACTCCCACCTCGATGTTTTCGGCTCTGATAGCGTTACATATTTCAGTCCGGCCGGCCTTTAGCTTTTCTATGCGCAAGGTTACAATATAACGATGCCAGGTGGAACGCCCCCGGGGATTCTGCTGTGGCAGAGCTATAGCGGGGTGACCGGCTAAAGCACGGTTATAACGGTTGGCAATATCGGTACGGCATTTGATAAACTCTTCCACCCGGGCCAGTTGGGAAATACCAAGGGCTGCCTGCATGTCGGTAAGCCGGTAGTTAAAGCCACGGTCCTGCATCTCTTTGTGCCACGGGCCTTCCGGACTGATCATTTTTTGGGGATCGCGAACCAACCCGTTTTCCCGAAAAACAAGCATCCACTCCAAGAGCTCCTCTGAATTGGTGGTTACTATACCGCCTTCCCCCGTATAGCAGTGTTGCGGATCGCTGAAACTGAATACGGTAAGGTCGCTTAATGCACCAATTTGCTTATCCTTATAGCAACCGCCCAGTGCGTGGGCGGCGTCCTCAATAACGCATAAATTATTTTCCCGGGCCAAGTTGTGTAATAAATCAAGTTCACATGGGTTACCGGCAAAATGGACCGGGATTAACGCCTGGGTCCGTCCGGTAATGCGGTATTTTACTTTTACCGGGTCTATGTTATAGGTTGTTGGATCCACATCCACAAATGTGTGAATGCCATTCTGGTACAGGATACAGTTGGATGTTGCGGGGTGGGTCAGGGGTGTGGTAATAACCTCGTCCTCGTGACCTACTGCGGCGGACATAAGGGCTACGTGGAGTCCGGCAGCACCTGACGATACTGCCACGGCATACTTGGCACCCACATATTCGGCCACAGCCGTTTCAAATTCCCTTACTTTGTCGCCGCTGCCTAGCACACCATCACTAAGTACCCGGGTAACCGCCTGAATATCATCCGCTGTCATTTCCGCTGCCGCCAGGGGCAGCATCCGGCTGCGAACCGGCAAGCCCCCGGCCACCGCCGGTTTGTTTATCATCATGCGGGCTGTTTTGGCCCTTTCCCCCTCTAATCATAATTTTTTATTGATCTAAAAATAAAATCTTTAATATCTTTTAATAATTACCCTGTTCGGTCAAGATATTAATGAATTCATTGGTGTTTCGCCCCAGCTATTTAACGACATTTACAAATTAGCTTTAAATAATTGCATCCAGGAGAACCATATGGCAAAAAAATTTGATTTAAAAAAAATAAAGAGACTCTACATCCCCCTAGTGGCTATTGTCGGCGCGCTGTTTCTGATTAGTATCTTCGGCCATATGAATTTCTACATCGAGGCTTTGCAATTCCGTGTCGGAGTGCAATTCCATGAAATCGGCTATACCGAGGTGGAAATACCACCTCTCGGCACCGTCAGGGCCCACACCCATGCCACACCGGTGTTAATTAAGCTGCGGCTGGAGAATATTGACATCCAACCGTTGCAGCAACTGCTGGCCGGGCCTCTGGAGCGGGACGAACTCATCAACCAGGGCAGGTTGGCCTTAAGGCGGGTATCAGCACTTTTTATTTTGCAAATACTGGTCCTGGCCCTGTTGGGTAGTGCCCTTGGTGTCTACCTGACCCGCACAAAAAACCCCCGTAAATATATTACCGGCCTGATGGCCGGTTTCCTGCTTACCACTTTGCTTCTTTTAAGTACCTACTTGACCTATGATCAAAGTGCCTTCCGCAACCCTCAGTATTCAGGCGTGCTTCGGGCGGCACCCTGGATGGTGAGTATGGCCCAGGAGACTTTGGGTAAAATAGAAACCCTTGGTGACCAGCTTGAGGAGGTAGCCATCGGTCTAAATCAATTATATGCCCAGGTGAACGAATTACAGCCCTTGGGCGAAGATGAGGACAGCTTTAAAATTCTGCATATTTCCGACCTGCATAATAACCCGGCCGGCATGGATTTCGTGATGCAGATAACTGAATTATTCAAGGTGGACATGATCATCGACACCGGCGATATCAGCGACTTCGGCAGCCCGCTGGAAACCTTGCTGATCGACCGCCTGCACCAGTTGGATGTTCCCTACCTGTTCATCGCCGGCAATCACGATTCTCCGTCTATAGTGGATCGAATGGGTGCGGTTCCCGGTGTAACCGTAGTTAACGGAATGCTGGAGATGAATAACCTTGTTTTCTACGGTGTACCGGACCCTTCTTCCGCCCTGCCTACGGTACTGCCGCCCGACCTTAGTAATATCCCGCGACTGGTGGTACAAGTGATGGATCAACTGGGGCAACTTCCGGCAGAAGTCGACATTCTAATGCTGCACAACGATAGAATGGCCCAGTCACTGGTTGGTTCGGCCCCGGTTATCCTGTTCGGTCATAATCACCAGTTGAAAGTGGAAACCCGGTCCAACAGTGTGCTGGTCAATGCGGGCACCTCCGGGGCATCCGGCCTGCGTGGCCTGCAAGCAATGCACATCCCATATTCGGTAGTTTTGCTGCACTTTAAACCGGAAAACGAGAAAATGCGGCTGATTGCGGCTGACTCCATCTCAGTAATCAAGCCGGACCAGGGTTTTACTCTGGAAAGAAAACGGTATGAAAGAGCAGACTCCGAGACAGAAGCCGGCGAATAAAAACAGATCATAAGTAGGGGCACCCCTTGCGGGTGCCCTGGGTAGAAGCCCACGCCGCTGTCGCAGCATCATCAGTAGGATGAGAATCTGCTTGGATTGTCATTGCTATGAGTATCAAAAAGGATCCTGTCATTCTGAGCGCAGCGAAGAATCTTAAAGATAAGATCCTTCGCTATCGCTCAGGATGACAAGCTTAATCTGAACAAAGGTAAGTTGTATTCATTTATCGTGGTGCAAGTACGCATGGTAATTCTGATCAAAGTGAAGAATTTAGATCCTTAAGATCCTTCGCTGCACTCAGGATGACAAAAGCAAAGTTTATTTTCAGGGTAGACCACCATGCCGCTAGCGGCACCATCAGAAGGATGAAGATCTGCTTGGATTGTCATTCCGAACGAAGTGAGGAATCTAGATCCTTTGCTACGCTCAGGGCAACAACCTAAAGTCTATTTTCAGGGTAGACTTAAAATTTTTGTTCGGTCCAGGTATCAACAATTGTTCCGTCTTTAACCATCACCCCGGTATAAAAGCGTTTCAATTGCCAACCATCCGTAGTCTTGGACAGATATTTAGCTTCATAAATCCCGCTTACGTCAAACAGGAACTTGATTTGGTGCCCAAGCATCACCAAAATTGTATTCCGGGGGTACAGGCGGGCAGTTTCCCGGGCCACATCCTCAGTCAATTTCCGCACACCCTCGGCATTACGTTCAAAATCAGCCTCCCAGCTATGGTACCTGGGCTCAATATTACCAAAAAAATATAACACCTGCGGGCTTTCACCTTCGTAGAGAGCTACTTTCCGGGCGTAGTATTCAATTCCATATCCCTGCATAGAACCGAGTTTTATTTCACCGTACTTACTCTGTAATACAGTAATCGAGTCGTTTAATTCCCGGTCACTGTCATTTAAATGTTCAATCCGGTGGCTGGCCAATAACCCCTCGATAGAAGTGTCGATAAAGAAAGCTCTGTGCAGCAATGCCGCCACCTCAGCGCGGGATATACCTTCATCGGGCTTCAGCGTCCCGTCCGGAAAACCCCTGAGTAAGTCGTTTTGGAAAGCCCAGGCCAGCGGCATCCTGGCTGCCACATCAAGGTCTTCATAATCGGTAAACCGGGCCCTTAAAACACCCGGATCCGCATACTGACTGCCAGCCCCTAGCGCTTTAACCAGTGCCACAACCACATCTTCCCTGGTAGCATCATCATGGGGTAAAAAATACCGTTTACCGTCCTGCTCAACAGTACCTGGTAAATACCGGGCAACTGCCATTGCCGCACGGTGAAACCAGATTCGTTCGGGAATATCGGCAAATTGATTCCCGTTGGTTCCATTCGCGTCCAAACCGGCAGCCGAGGTCAGCATGGCGGCAAATTCAGCCCGGGAAACCAGCCGCAGCGGTTTAAAACTGCCGTCTGGATACCCGTTTAAAACATTACGTTCCGCCATGCGTATAATAGGCTCATAAGCCCAGTGCTCCGTGTCAACGTCTGCAAAAATATTTGTCCTAACAGAAGTCGTCTTTGGGTCGGGTTCATTGCCGGCACCCGGCGTGGGTACCCCCAACACCATTATCGTACATAATACGATTACCGTTAAAAAAAATTTATGTAAATTCATATTTCACCCCCACGCCATAAATAGACGACATTTTGCCCTAAATTGTTCCAATGAAGAACAAAAAGGGGATAGGCTGCAACTTGTTTCGGTTTTTTGAAAAAAATGTCTGTCCCCTGTTGATATATAATAATGAAAAACATTAACTTTGTTATTCTAGTCTAATGCAGGTATTTCCTACAGCCAGCTAGAAATAATAACCATAATAATACACCATCTGCCGTCATCAATCTCAAAAGGAGGTTTATTTCATGCCCATTGCCGGTAAAATTGAAAATTTTTTATCTGCTTCATCATGGATTAGAAAAATGTTTGAGGAAGGGGAAAGACTGAGGCGCATTCACGGCGTCGATAAAGTGTACGATTTCACCCTAGGTAACCCCAACGTGGAACCCCCTAGAGCGTTTCATGAAGAACTGCTCAAGCTGGCTCAAAACCCTATGCCCGGAATGCACAGATATATGAGCAACGCTGGATACCTTGAAACCAGGCAGGCGGTGGCCCAGGTACTAGCGGAAGAATCAGGTCAACCGGTCACCGCAGACCACATAGTAATGACCTGCGGAGCCGGGGGAGCCCTAAACGCGGTATTAAAAACCCTATTAAATCCAGGTGAGGAAGTTATTATACCAACTCCTTATTTTGTGGAGTACCGTTTTTACATCGACAATCATGGTGGCACCTTTAAGGAAGTCCCTACCGGTGAAGATTTCCAGCTTGATCCGGAGGCGGTAGCGGCAGCAGTAGGTCCCCAAACCCGTGCGGTATTGCTAAATTCGCCCAATAACCCCACCGGGGCAGTTTATCCCGCCGAGTCACTGGCCACCCTGGCCCGGCTGCTTGAAGAGAAAGAACAAGAACTAGGCACCACTATTTACGTTATATCGGATGAACCCTACGCCAAAATAGTTTACGATGAATTAACCGTGCCGCAAATATTTAAATTCATCAAAAACTCAATTGTAGTGACTTCCCACAGCAAGGACCTGGCCCTGCCGGGAGAACGCATCGGTTACATCGCCGTCAACCCGGCCATAGAGGATGCTCCGCTTTTGCTAGAAGGTATGGTATTCAGCAACCGTACTTTGGGCTTCGTCAATGCGCCGGCTCTGGCCCAGCGCCTGGTGGCGCCGTTGCAGCGCGAAAGCGTGGATATCGGAGAATATATGGAAAAGCGTGACGTGCTATATAACCATCTGGTAACCCTTGGTTTCCAATTGGTTAAACCAATGGGCGCATTTTATTTATTCCCCCGAAGCCCCATTGCAGATGACGTGGAATTTGTACTGCAGGCCCAGAAATATAACTTACTGCTTGTTCCAGGCAGTGGATTTGGTGGCCCCGGATTCTTCAGGCTTTCTTATTGTGTAGACATGCAGATAATTCGTAATTCGCTGCCTGCTTTTGAAGCGCTGGCCAAAGAGTTTAACATGTAATAGCCTGCTAAATTATCAAACCCGGCCAGTTTACACCAACGGTAGTGCAAACTGGCCGGGTTTTTAAAAACCGTACTTTTTCTGCTTGGTCGTTAAATTATTGGGCGGGGTCTTGTAAGGGTTCTGACGCAAGGCCTCGCCCTTCTCGTCCTTGTCCCACAATTCAATGGGAGATTTCTCCTGCACCAGCTCGTGTTTAAATGTTTTGTTGTTATCTTGCAACTAAAACACCGCCATTTCTTTTTGACTTATTGTTTGTAAACCACCGGTGACAAATACTAGACAAGTATGAAAAATAAAGGGACACATTGTTTTTTTCAAAAACTGAAAAAAGCAATGTGTCCCTTTCGTAAACTTTCCTTATCAATGAGAAGACAAAAAGGGGACAGGCATTTTTTAAAAACCGAAAAAAGCAGCCTGTCCCCTTTTTGGTAAACTATCCTTAACAATAAAACAACCCCGGTTATGCCAGGGCTTCAAGTATTATCATTCTTCGTCTTCTGTTAACATAATTAACTTTTCGTGCATATGCATATTCAATTGCTGCAGCACAATTTCCAACATATCAGCATCCTTAAGGGTAAAACCATTTTCCCATCGTTCAAAAAGATATTTTGTAAACTCCAGGTAGCCGCTAATCAGGGTTAATGTATAGAGATCCTTAAAGCGGTTATTCTCTTCCGGGCGGCAGACACGTCCGGTGTCGCCATTCTTATGGGTCAATTTAAAATTTGACAGGGTGTCGTTGTTCCTGGACCAAGTAAGAATCCCTTCATGCAAGGCAATTTCTTCACCGCATACATCGCAAACGAAAATGGACATTTTATCCCCCTCCCGGGCTGTAAACATGCAAAGACATTTAACATCTGCTTATGTTATAATATATCATAATACAGGCAAGTCAACTAGAATCTAATTAATAGTAATCACAGATACTATTAATTAATGTCCCAACTTATGTGGTTGCATCTATAACGGAGGTCGCGGATGACATACTGGTATATTGAAGATGCAGGCGGCGGCTGTAGAGCCTTTTCTGAGGTTTTGGTTCTGGTCAGTGAAAACCCAAGGCGTATCCATCAAAGAATTTTGCCGATTACCTGGGGAAATAGCATTTCCGTTGAAGAGATGGTATTTAATAAGGTACTGGAAATGATCCATGAAGCTGGAGTTACCAAAGAAGACTTTCTTTACGTATGTTCCAGCAACCTGTTTTACAACTTGCATAAATGGCTTACCGAAAATGGCTACCACTGGGAAATGGCTAAAATGGACGGCCTGGCCCACGACGTAGCTGAAAGTTCTTTTCAAGAACAAATCGTGGATGCAGGCTTTCCGGCGGATATCCAACTGGAAGAGCGAAATTACCGGGAGTTCTACCGCTTTGTGGACGCCTGGATTAAAGAAGACCCATCCCGCAACCAGTTCATTAAGGATATGCGTGTGCGCTGCAAACCGGCGCAGTTCAAATATATCCTCAGAGCCAATACCGGGCATGTTAGAAAGTGTTCCCGCTGCCGAGAAAAAATTCAGCCCTATACACCGATGGTGCAGTACAGATACAGGGAGCACGGCAAGAAAAAAAGCCGATACTACCATCCCGGCTGTACACCTGTAAAGCCACACAAGAACAAATTTGAACCAGTAAACCTAATGTGGAAAAATGAAGCTTTAATCGGTGTGATGCTTCCAAATAAGGAAACCAAACCCTGCCTGGTATGCCAACGTGAAATCCCCGCCGGCGATAAGGCTGTACACGCCTTATTAGGCAAGGAGTTCATATTCGGCCACCGGGATTGTTTTATGTCCCTTGAGAACGACGAGAATTAAATTGAGCAAATTAATTTGGGATTAAAACCTAGATAATCGGCACTGACCAGGTGGAAATTGATACCCCAGACCTGGTCTGGAAGCCGGTAACGGCACGCCCTGGCATGCAGGTGCCCGTACACCACTGTCTCAACGTCGTACGCATTAAAAAGCTGAACAAATTGTGAATACTCGTGTTTCTCACTGGTAGGCATATAGTGCGTTAACACTACTTTTTGCCCTTCGCCCGCGATACGCAGTGAATTTTCCATTCTAATCAATTCCCGGCGGTAAATCTTTTCATCCCCTTCTTTAAAAAGCGAGCTGTTGGGGCAAACCCATCCTCTGCTTCCGCAGAACTTCATGCCGCCGACCTCTACATAATCATTTTGAATGAACCTCATGTTGGGCGGAGCAAAGGACCTGACTCGGGAAACACTCTGCCACCAGTAATCATGGTTACCCTGCACGCATACAATCAAACCATTAAACAAGCTTAAAAAATCCAGATCGTACCTAGCCTCATCCAGACGCATGGCCCAGGATATGTCGCCAGGAACCAGCACCACATCACCCGGCGCTACTATCCTGTTCCAATTGTCGTATATTTTACGGGCATGCTGCCGCCAAAAAGAGTCTATTTCTTCCATTGGTTTATACTGGGAATTGTTTTCCCAGTCTTCTAAATCAAACGCCTGCCCGAAAGACAGGTGCAGATCACCGATGGCATATATATTCAACGCTCTTCCTCCTGTATTTATGCCAGCTATTTATCCCTACCGGGAGGTGTTAAATCGTTGAACCAGTATAAACTTGTTACCGTGGTTGAGACCAAAGAACGTGTTTATATACGTATTTTCGTCAATGACACTTTAATCAATCCTGAGGGCTTAATTCGCCTTAAACAAGCAGAACTGGACCAACTGTTCCGGGATCTTTTCAAAGGGTCCAGAGGTAACTGTATTCGCATACGGCGTGTACGTTCTTAAAAAGTGTCATCATATTAGTTTCTACTGTTAGGCAAGTTATTCCTTCCTTTGCTTTGCCTGGTAGCGTATTTTTAGCCACAAACCCCCTCACCTATACCTTTTGCAAAAAACACCAAAAAAATATGCCGCCTGTTCGGACACCCCGTATTAAAACCGGTGCCTGAACAGGCGGTAACTTAGTTGTACTACAATGGGAATATTGGTTTAGCTGCTCCCGCAAGTGAGGATTATTTACCGGCGGCAAATAAATAGGGCATAGTGCCAAATACCAGCAGGATTAGGATCAGGAACAGAATAAAGCTGCCGTCAAAATAGGTACCACCCATTAACTATTCCTCCTTTTATAAATATTTGAGCTCCCCTTATAAAATATTCACTAACCCCAAAAGTGTTACAAATAAGGGGTTTTAACCAAGATCCCGTTTATAAATACGATATAACTTGATTACCCTGCCGCCGAACATTGGTTTAATAATTTTCCTTTTAATCACATCATTGCTTTCAGCAACCTGTGATGCCTCGCCCATGGTGTAACCCAGCTTCCTGCATTGTTCATAGAACACCTTTAAAACAAACCAGTGTATACCCCTGTGATGGAATTTCGGCACAATGCCCCCAATAGCTAGCCTGATTAACCCATCATTCCTGTTCGGGCCCGGCCGTCTAATTGGTATTGACAAAAACAAACCCGCCGGTTCTCCATTCATTTCAATTATGAAAAACAGTTCCGGCGGAACGCTGACGGTCAGGCTGAACAAAAACCCACTAGCATCTTCAATGGTCATGGGGATAAATCCCCATATTCTGGACATGGACTTGTTATGAACTTCCATGATTATCCGGGCTTCCCGATTTAATGCCTGGTAGTTAACCGGTCGGATTACCAGACCGGAAGGCGCTGTGGCATCCCGCAGTTGGTAAGGCATCTCTTCGGGCAGGTGCCACTCAAAGCACTCCAGGTCGTGTATTTTTTCCAGCCCCGTCTCAGTCAACAAATCTTTGTAGTACGGCGGATTGTACGGTATCTCGTCCTGTGGCTCATACTCGAAACCTTCTACCAATAGACCAACCTGTTGATTGGTATTTAAAGTGGCCGGCCCGATTATCACAGTCTTGCCCTGCTCTTTCAACCACCCGGCAGCCGCGTCAAGCAGAAGTTTGGCCACCTGTGGCCGATCAACACATTCAAAACTTCCCCAAAACCCTTCACCGGTTCGGGGGTTAAGCAGGTCATGCGAGGCGGTTATCCGTCCCACCGGTTGGACACCTTCCAGAGCTACGAAGTTGGCGAACCTGACATGCCGCAGAGTTGGATTCGCCAGGGGCGTAAAACGCATCCAGTTGGCGCTGCCGGCAGTGGCCGGCGGTATCCTGCCTTCCCGGTAAACCGCCCGGGGCATCTGCATAAAAGCCTGCATGGCGGCAGGGTTATTAACCCTGGTGATAGTATATGGCATTTCAAACCTCCGTTGTCCGTTAATGGTTTATACTATGCGGCCAGACGGTCGGAAGTAATTACAATGTTATCCATCCGATTACTATTTTTTCTTTAGCCCCGGGCAAAAGAAAAAGCAACCCACCCAAAAGGCCGCCCCGCTAACTAAAGATAACTTTTTAATGCCAAAAACCTTGCACTAATTTAAGCCATTGAAAAAGTCTAGATCCTTGTCATTCTGAATGAAACGAAATGAAATGAAGAATCTCTAAAATCGCTTAAATACTTAGATTCTTCGCTACGCTCAGAATGACAATATTGGTATTTATTAACTTTTTCAGTATCATCCTTAACTCAAGCCCATTAAGTTACGAAGATTATTCGGGCGGGTACAATTTCATCAGATCCAAAGTTACCCGGCCCGGCAGGCCACTTCCTATGTCCTTACCGTCCAGACTGGTGGCCGGCATGATTCCCATCAGTGAGTTTGTCAAAAAACACTCATCGGCCGTTTTAATGTCATTGGTAGTTATATCCTCTTCCCGGCATTGATAGCCCATTAATGGCGCAAGTTCAATAACCAACTGTCGGACTGTGCCCGGTAGCAGGCCGGCCTCGGGCGGCGGGGTAAACAGTTCGCCTTTTTGCACAGCAAAGATATTGCTTACAGTGCCTTCGGCCACGTTACCCTGTGAATTCAGAAACAGCCCCTCGTCATAACCAAGCCGCAATGCTTCCCGGCGGCCCAACAGATTTTCCATATAATTGGCAGTCTTATGACGGATCAGGGGGGACTTTTCATTGCGGGGAAAACAAAGAGTCAGCAGTGAAAAACCCTTTGCATATCGCCCGGGCAGGTAGGGAGTTCCTTCCTGCACCGAGAAAAGGATTAATCCCATCCCGCTGTCCGCGGGCCCGGCTGTAACAGTAAGCCGTAATACCCCATCGGCTGCACCGGTACGTTCCACCGCATCAATGCTATTTGCTGCCAACAAATCCCTATCTGCACCTATGGTTATACCTATTGAAGCGGCAGAACCGGTTAACCTTTGTAGATGCTGCTGCAACATAATTACCCGGCCTTGCTTTACCAGCATGGTCTCAAACAGGGAAAGACCGTACAGCAGTCCCTGATCCCGGGGGGATAACGTTAACTGCTCGACGGGTTTTATTTCACCTTTGCAAAGGTAATAATGGGGCAAACTACCGCCTCCCTGCCAACAATATTCCCAATAGTTGTCATAGGGGCAACCCTTGCGGGTGCCCAAATTAATGATGCGGGGGTATGGGTGAACCGGGCACCCGCGGGGGGCGCCCCTACGATTTGGAATCCTATGGCTACCTATTGTAACTTAAAAACCATGTCCACTTTTTTCCAACCCCAGCGCCCTGACCAGTGCCCTGGCTTTGTCCAGCGTCTCCACGTATTCCTGGTGTGGATCCGATTCGGCGGTAATACCACCACCCACCTGGAAGTAAAAGTTTCCCTGAGCAGCTAAAATAGTGCGGATAACAATGTTTAGGTCGGCCCGGCCGTCGAAACCGATATACCCGATGGACCCGGTATATATCCCCCGGCGTACTGGTTCCATTTCCTCGATAATCTCCATGGCCCGGATTTTGGGTGCCCCAGTTATGGAACCGCCGGGGAAAGATGCAGCCAGCAAATCCGTAATGTCTTTTTCCGGGTACAACTTGCCTTCAACCGTGGAAACCAGGTGAAATACCGTGGCATACTCTTCCAGTCGGTAAAGTTCCGGCACCTTAACCGTACCCACCTCACATACCCGGCCCAGGTCGTTGCGTTCCAGGTCCACAATCATCATTAATTCAGCCCGGTCCTTTTCGCTGTCCAGCAGTTCCTGCCGTAATAGCATGTCTTCCTCCGGCGTGCGACCCCGGGGCCGGGTTCCCTTGATGGGGCAAGTTTCCACCCTGCTCCCATCCAGTTTCATATACCGTTCCGGTGATACACTAATCACTTCTAGATCGTCGTAAGACAAAAATGCGGCAAAGGGGGCGGGGTTGATTTGCCTCAACCTGGTGTACAATGACCAGGTGTCCACAACTTGCGGCGTACTAAACCGCTGAGAAAGATTAACCTGAAATATGTCACCGGCGTAAATGTACTCCACGGCCCTCCGGACCGCTTCGCGATAGGCGTCCGGGGTGAAGTTGGAAACCAGCTCACCGACTTTACCATCACGAACTGGAACACCCGCCCCAGCGCCGGATATCGGCTGAGCAGCTAAAAGCTCCACCACAGCAACCAGTCTTTCCTGCGCCCTGACTACAGCGGCGGGGCCTCGTTCCGGCAGCCCAGTGGAAATTACCGTGACTTCACCGGACAATACATCAACAGCCACTACAACATCATAAAAGCCCAGGCACAGGTCCGGTGTTTTCAGGTCGTCGACAGCCAACGATGGCAATACTTCAAAACTACGGCCCAGGTCATAGCTAAAATAACCGACCCCCCCGCCGTTAAAAGGATATGGACCCGGTGCAGCAGGCAATTTATAGCGATCCAGCAGTTTGCCCAGTTCGACTATGGGATCCCCATTATATACAATGGTTTTACCCCCCTCGGACACCGTAATCTGCTGTCCCCGCGCCTTGAGCACCAGGAAAGGGTCGGCCCCCACGAATGAGTGATGTCCCAGGCCTGGCACAAGCATACCTGTATCCAGCAGAAACGGGCACGGCAGTGCCTTTAGCCGTTCAAGGATTGCCGGCGCACCGCCTGCGGGAGCAGGGATATCCTGATATAAAGGCAGTTTAAACAACATTACGCATGCCCTCCCCGATCAGGCGCAGGTAATTGGCCAAGAGTTTTTTACCCCAGGTGGTTAAAATGGACTCGGGGTGAAATTGAACCCCTTCCACCGCTAGCTGCCGATGCCGTACGCCCATAATTTCCCCATCCGCAGTGCTGGCTGTTACTTCCAAGCAACCCGGGATACTTTCCCGTTCGATAACCAGGGAATGATAGCGCGCCGCAGGCATGGGATTGGGCAGCCCGGCAAAAATGCCCCTGCCGTTGTGAAAAACCCGGTCAGTCTTGCCGTGCATGGGCCGACCGGCGCGCACCACCCGGCCGCCCAGGGCCTGTCCAATGGCCTGATGACCAAGACAAACACCAAAGATAGGTATTTTACCGGCCAACTGCCTGACAAAATCCAGCGTAATGCCCGCCTCATCCGGTGTACACGGCCCGGGCGAAAGAACAATGCATTCCGGGGCCATTTCTTCTGCCTCCAGCACAGAAATCCGGTTGTTGCGGTAAACCAGGACATCTTTACCCTGCTCCGATAAGTACTGGTACAAATTGTATACGAAAGAATCGTAGTTGTCGATTAACAGTATCAACACTTTCGCCCCTTTTAAGTAGATATTTCATCCTGTATCCGGCATCAAAAAAACCAGCACAAAAATGCTGGTTCTCACCCCATCGGTCTCCGAGTCGTCTCAAATATCTCTCCGCTCTGCTCAATCTCATTACCGGCTAAGCTTATAATGTTTAGCAACATGTTATAATAATCAAACTTAACTGTCAACTCTAAATAGCCGCCTGCTCACCAGCGCACCAGATTACTAACCGCCCAATTCGCTTCTATTGGCCCGAGCGGTGTAACCGGCTTGGCCGGCCCGGCGAGCGGAAAAAACCAAGGTAGTGATTAGTACCAGCACCAAGGTAATTACTATTGTCCCTCCGGGCGGCAGGTTCAGATAAAAAGATAACACCAGGCCCGTGATTACTGCCAATTCCCCAACGAGGACTGAACAAAATAGCGTACCGGTAAAACTTTTCGCCGTTTGCATGGCTGTAGCAACGGGCAGAATCATCAGCGAAGAAACCAATAGTATACCAACGATACGCATGGCCACCGCTATGGTCAGCGCGGTTAAAACTATAAAACCTATGTTAATTAGTTTTACTGGCAGTCCCGAGGCCCGGGCCGCCTCTTCGTCGAAGGTAATATTAAACATTTCTTTGGTAAAGAGCAGCGTAAGCAGCAGCACCGGAGTACCGATAGTTGCTATTATAACAACGTCTTTGGTAGTCAGGAGCACAATACTGCCAAACAGATAACTCATAAATCCACCGCCCAGCCCGTTACCCAGGCCGATGAGGATGGCCGCTACTGCCACCCCGGTAGAAAGGATGATGGCAATGGACAATTCGGCATAGTGCTGATATTTTTCACGCAGCACTTCAATTAAAAGTGCGCCCCCCACAGCAAAGGCTGACGCCGACAAAATAGGCTGCACCCCGATAAAAAGTCCTGCTGCCACCCCGGATAAGCAGACATGCGAAAGGGCATCAGATATCATAGACATGCGGCGCAGGGTGATAAAAAGTCCCACCAGCGGGCAAACCACGCCGATTATCACCCCTACCGCAAGAGCCCGAAGCATGAAGTCATACTGTAGTATTTCCATCTAATTACCCTCCAACGGGGCTGTCGGCACAGCCCAATCCAAGTTTTTCACCCCGGACAGACAAACATACGGATAACCCGGCCTCCCCGGGAAACACACGGCTGTTACATGAACAAATCTTGCGGTCCAGGCACACCCATTTGCTGGTCAAACCCGTAAGCCAGCCCGGCTCATGGGAAACTACCAGGATGGTGATACCATCGTCTCGCAGGCCGCCGATCAACCGGCTTAAATCCTTGATCCCGGCATAATCCACACCGTTAGTGGGTTCATCCATCACCAGCAGACGTGGACGCAGCGCCAGAGCACGGGCAATCATCACCCGCTGCTGCTGCCCGCCAGACAACTCACCCACCGGGACATTTCTGTAAGCCAGCATGCCTGCCCGTTCCAGGGCTTCCTCAGCACAAATGCGGTCCTGGCGTTTGAAAAAACGGAAAAACCCGCGCAGTGCCGTCCGGCCCGAAAGAACCACTTCGTATACAGTGGCTGGATAGCTGCGGTTGAAGTGAGACGCCCGTTGGCCAACAAAGCCTATTTGATGTCGTTCTTTGAATACTCCTGCAGGTACACCGAATAGCTTTAATTCTCCGGACTGCGGGCGCACTAGTCCCACTATTAAATGCAGCAGGGTGGTTTTACCGGCACCGTTGGGACCGGTAATACCCACAATTTCCCCTGCTCCAACCTGCAGCGAAACTCCATCTAACACCGGATGACAGCCATAGGTAAACCGGACATTGTTCAGTTCAATGACCATCACAGTGACCTCCGGGTCCAGAGTAAGTCAAAAAGCCAATTAGTCGTTATATCAACGTACCTATTTAACAAATTTATTAAACCTCCTTATGCCTACAGGCCCAACAATAACCGTAAATTTCAAAGCTGTGTCTTTTAACATCAAATTTCTTATCCCTGATGGCGCGACTGTCCATATAATCCAAAGGACAAAAATCTACTTCCTCCGAATTGCCACAGCCTAAACACACCAAATGGTGCTTGTGCCCATCATGTTCCAGTAGTTTATACCTAGCCCTGCCGTCCCCGAAATCAGCCCGGGCCAGCACGTTCAGCTGTGCCAGTACACCAACGTTACGGTACACTGTATCCGGGCTTAGGTTGGGGTAATGATGTGAAATCAGGGTATGGATTTCCTCCACGGTCAAATGTTTCTTCTCGTGCATCAGTACAGCGATGATTTCTTGTCTCTGTGGGGTTATCTTATAGCCGTTTTCCCTTAATTTAATTATAATGTCCTGGACATTCAAAAGAGTACTCCTCCTTTTTAGACACAAAAAAGAACAATTCCTGTTTAGTAATAAAATACTCTCTTTACGGCTAAAAGTCAATGTCCCCAACAGAACAGCACCCTAAATAATAATATTTATTATTCTACCGCATAGAACAATGTTTCCCATGGCTTGTTACTTCCAAATAAATATACGCTGTAAATGGCATAAATAACCTATATTACATAAATAATACTATTATGGAAAGCTGAGCCTTGCTGATACTATTTATAAAATACTGAAAAAGGTAAGGATGGAAAGATGACCAGATTTATTAAGCCGCTCCGGGCCAGTTTGTTGGGCCGGGGTAAAAGTAAAAGCCAGGGCAGGCGCCTCGCGGATATACAGAACGGCGGCGCTACTTCCAGCGCATCTTTAAAAAACTGGGTGTTAACCCCGGACCTGGAAACCAACCTCCGGGAGATAAAAGCCATTCTGAACAACTGCAGCGATGTGGTTTACCGGGAGTTTGTTTTGGCCCAGAATGAACAGATCAAACTGGCTCTAATCTATATTGACGGACTGGCGGACAAAGCACAGGTCAGCGAACAAATCATGCGGGCGCTGGCCCTGGAAGTGCCGATGGTCGCGTCCGGCCAGGAGATCACCAAAGCCCGGGCCCTGGAATTTATCAAACAGCGGGGGCTGTGCATCCACCAAATCAAGGAAAGCGATAAACTAGAGGATATTATCCGCGCCATTCTATCGGGTGATACCGTTTTGCTGGTGGACGGGCACGCCACCGCCATCATCAACGGGGCCAGGGGCTGGGAAGCGCGTAAAATTTCCGAACCGGAAGTGGAACCGACGGTGCGGGGGCCGCGAGAATCTTTCGTGGAGTCCTTGCGAGTCAATACAGCGCTCATCCGACGCAAAATAAAAAGTCCCAATTTGAAAATTGAAGCCTTGCGGCTGGGCGAGGTCACCGACACCGACATAGCCATTATGTATATTGAGGGCATCGTAAACAACAAGCTGGTGGCGGAAGTGAAGAGCCGGCTGGAACGAATTCAAATTGACGGCATCTTGGAAAGCGGCTACATCGAAGAACTGATCGAGGACAACCCCTGGAGCCTTTTCCCCACCGTCAACCACACGGAAAAGCCCGACCGGGTGGCGGCAATGTTGCTGGAAGGGCGGGTAGCCATTCTGGTGGACGGGACCCCCTTTGTCCTCACCGTGCCCAACCTGTTCATAGAGTATCTCCATGCCGGTGAGGATTATTACGAGCGATTCTTATTCACCTCGGCAGTAAGGTTGATCCGGTTTATGGCCATGTTCATATCGC
>JAENYQ010000125.1 GCA_016841675.1 Desulfotomaculum sp. | reverse complement strand
ATTCATAGCAATGACACGACGCTGTACCACTTACTGAGTTAACGGTATAACCATGTTCTTTTAAATTAAAAACGGCTCTATTGACGATTAACAGTGGTGTCAATGGAACCGTTTGGTGGGTTAATTTTATATTGGCAATAAATGTAATAAAGGTGTGCCAAAGGAACCGTCCCCTTGACACATTATTTTACTTTTAGGACTTCGTGGATGGCTAGGGTGATGTCGGCGGGGGTTAGGCCGTATTTTTCCAGCAGTTCGGCTGGTTTGCCTGATTCGCCGAAGGTGTCCCGTACTCCGACTCGGCGCATGGGCACGGGGTGGTTTTCAGCCAGCGCCTCGGCTACCGCGCCGCCGAGGCCGCCGATGATGCTGTGTTCTTCGGCGGTGACCACCGCGCCGGTGACCTGGGCAGCTTCCACCACCGCCTGCACATCCAGGGGTTTAATGGTATGTACGTCCAGCACCCGAACCGAAATGCCTTCATCGGCCAACTGATCCGCGGCCTCGAGGGCTGCGGTGACCATGATGCCACAGGCGATAACGGTAACGTCGCTGCCCTCCCGCAGGGTCACAGCCCGGCCGGGCTCAAACCGGAAAGTGCTTTCTTCATGCAGCACCGGCACCCCGGAACGGCCCAGCCTGATGTAGACAGGCCCGTCCATTTCAGCCGCTGCCATCACCGCCGCCCTGGTTTCAACGGCGTCGGCGGGTACGATTACGGTCATGTTGGGCAGTACCCGCATCAGGGCGATGTCCTCCACCATCTGGTGGGAGGCGCCGTCTTCGCCCACGGTAATGCCGGCATGGGTGGCGGCGATTTTAACGTTTAACCTGGGGTAGGCAATGCTGTTACGGATTTGGTCGTAGACCCGCCCGGTGGCAAACACGGCGAAAGAGCTGGCGAACGGTACCTTGCCCGCCGCGGCCAGCCCGGCGGCGGTACCCATGACGTTTTGCTCGGCAATGCCCATATCGAAAAACCGCTGCGGAAACTCTTTGCCGAAGTCAGCAGTCTTGGTGGATTTGGCCAGGTCGGCGTCCAGCACTACCACGTTTGGATTCTGCCGGCCCAGTTCCACTAGCGCCGCACCGTAGGCCTCCCGGGTGGCAATTTTTTTGCTCATTATATTAAACCTCCTAAAGGTTAGACTTAAAAAGGATGATTTTCCGCGTGAACCCACCTTAAAATCTTAAGTTGCTTGCTTTTCGGAAGGTCCGTGCGACATTTTATGCATTAAATTACCCTGAAAATAGACTTTAGGTTGTCATCCTGAGCGTAGCGAAGGATCTAGATTCCTCACTTCGTTCGGAATGACAATCCCAAGCAAATCTTCATCCTTCTGATGGTGCCGCGTTAGCGGCATGGTGGTCTACCCTGAAAATACACTTTATTGCTGTCATCCTGAGCATAGCGAAGGATCTAAGATTCTTCACTCCGTTCAGAATGACGGACATTGATAACTGCTCCCTTAATGCTAAAGCAGGGAACAGCCCGGCGCACCTTCCAGTTCCAGTTCTTTTAGGGCCTGCTCCACTTGCTCGGGTTTGGGAGCCGAACCGTGCCAGCCCACCTGGTGTTCCATGAAGGAACAGCCTTTGCCCTTGGTAGTGCGGGCAATAATCATTGAAGGTTTGCCTTTTACTTCCCGGGCCCGGGCCACGGCGTCCAGGATGGCTGACATGTCGTGCCCGTCAATTTCCTGCACTGCCCAGCCAAAGGCGCGCCACTTATCAGCTACCGGCTCGGGTGACATAATTTCCGTAACTGGCCCGTCTATCTGCAGGCCGTTGTAATCCAGGAAAGCAATCACGTGATCCAGCTTATAATGCGCCGCGGCCATCGCGGCTTCCCACACCTGGCCCTCCTGGATTTCACCGTCGCCCAGCATCACGAAAACGCGGTAATCCCGGCCATCCAGCCTACCAGCCAGGGCCATGCCATTGGCTGCCGAGAGCCCCTGACCCAGTGAACCCGTGGACATATCCACCCCGGGCACCTTGCGCATGTCAGGATGCCCCTGCAGCGGGCTGCCTGTTTGCCGCAGCGACGACAGGCTCGCCACCGGGAAGTAACCCCGTTCCGCCAGAGCGGCGTACAGCACCGGCGCAGCATGTCCCTTGGACAGCACAAACCGGTCCCGCTCGGGCCAGTCAATGCGCTGGGGGTCAATGCGCATTACTTCAAAATACAGCGCTGTTACAATATCGGCCGCCGAAAGGGAACCGCCCGGGTGCCCCGACCCCGCCGTACCTACCATAGTGATAATGTGACGTCTAACCTCCCGGGCTTTTGCCCTGAGTTGTTCCAATTTTTCATCTGACGTTGCCATTGACGCTACCATTAAATCACAACCTCCATCCAATTAAGAACATTCCTCAACCCATCCTGATCGGGGACATTCCTCGACCACATAGCTTAACCTAAAAGCTGAGGTGTGTCCCCTTTCCTACTATTTTTCCATTCTTTTAAAACCCTCACCCAGCACTTCCCGCACATCGGCCAGGATGACAAATGCACCGGGATCGCTCTCGTAAACTATTTCCTTCAGCCTGCTTACTTCGGCCCGGTTCACCACCGTCAGCAGCACCTCCCGGTCATTGCCGGTATATAACCCGCGCCCCTTTAAAGCGGTCGCCCCGCGGCCCAACTCCCGCAATATTTTACCGGCGATAATATCGATACGGGTGGAAATAACAAAAAACGCCTTGGCGTAACTAAACCCTTCCTGCACCAGGTCAATTACCCAGGCCGTCACAAAAATAGTAATCAGCGCGTACAGCATCAATTCCCAGGACTGGAACGCGAACCCCGCCACCAGCACCACTGTGGCGTCTACCATAAACAACAGTTGGCCGATATTTACCCCGGTATAAGTGCGCAACACAGCCGCCGCCAGATCGGTGCCGCCGGTAGTACCCCGAAAGCGGAAAACCAGCCCCAGCCCCAACCCCACCAACACTCCACCAAAAAGGCTGGCCAGCAGCAGATCCTGGGTCGGCACCGGCAGAAAAGAGGCCAGCAAATCCACTACCAGCGACAAACTAAGCGTACCGTACAGCGACCGAAACCCGAAAGTAAGGCCCAGCCGATAAATACCCATAGCAAAAAGAGGGACATTCAGGGCCAGCATTGTTAGTCCCACCGGTGATCCAATTGCGTGGTGCAAAATAATAGCCAGGCCGCTGACTCCTCCGGCCGCAATCTTGTTGGGAATCAGGAACAGGTTCAAGCCCAGGGCGGTGAACACCACACCGATGGTAACCCAGATAAACTCCCAAAATCTTTTAAAAAACATGGCATATCCCCGCATCGGCAACAGTATGCCATTAGCTTATCCCGGCCACATTAACATATTCCGCCGGTTATACTGCTAGCAACACGCTCTTCACAGCTATCGACACGACAAGCCAATATATTCTTGCTTAGCGTGGTAAATCCTGCCCAATTGTCGAAAAAAAATGATTTTAACCGCTAACACGCACCAGCAATCTATGAAAACTACAGTTTGATTGTCATTCGGAACGAAGTGAAAAATCTTAAAAGATAAGATCCTTCGCTACGCTCAGGATGACAATCTAAAGACTATTTCTAGGGTAGACGTACACGCCGCACACGGGCACCATCAGAAGGATGAAAACCTATATGTATAGTCATTTGCACCATGTAGGGGCACCCCTCGCAGTGTATGTTTAAAAATCAAACGTACGCAGGCGGTCCGGTGGTATTCGGAGAGAGCGGTGCACCTGGATGCGTTGAATCGTGCAGCAACGCAAAAGCAAGAATTAACCTGCTGTAGATACAAACGTTTGGGCGCTTTTGCGTTAAAGCTGCACGCTTTAATAATATGCGCCACAGGCGCTTGCCTCGTCATAGCCCCGAATTCATGACTGCTTAGGGCGTAAGTAATGGTTAGGTAGTTAGCCTGGCGCGTTCACCAAGAGCTTGCCAATCATAACGAGTAGAATTGCAAGAGCGACCGGAGCGATACCACCGGACCGCCAGATACGAGTAACGCTACCACTCCACCATATGCGGCATCTTCTCCAGCATCTGCCAGCGGAATTCCTCGTGCAGGGCAGCGGCTTCGGACATTACCCGGTCCCGCTCATCCTCAACCTGCGCCTTGTATTCATCGTCCGTTATAGCATCCAGGTTGATGGCCACGTTTAACATAGCGCCGTTTATCCCGCTATACGCCATCAGCGCGGCCACCCCGGTATCGCTCAGGGCGTTGGGGTTACCGGTTGCCGCCACTTCCCGGCACAACTGCAGCACGCGCAGGCACTCTTTGGCCACCAGCATGGGATGGTCGGCAGCCCCTTTTAGGGCCCGCTGGATTACCTCGTAACGTTTGGTTTTCTCATCTTCCGTTATTTTGGGCAACCTATAGGCCTGCATCACCCGGTTAAAGGCGTTGGTATCTTCGTCCACGTGTTGGCCCAGGCTCTCTTTTAACGCGGATGCCTCCCAAAGCACCAGCCTCATGTCATCGTTCTCCAAATCGCCCCCGGACAAGCGGGCCACCATGGATACCAGGGACGCGGCCAGCGAACCGGCCAAGGCGGCAACACTACCGCCGCCCGGGGCGGGTGAACCGGAGGCCAGCTCATCCAAAAAACTTTCTACTGTCCGTTCCATCAACTTTTCAGTCTCTAACATGCTGCTCATTCCTTCCGTTATTGGTAACTATCTGCAACTTACAACAATCCTCGCCAACTCGGGGTAGCGTTTAGGTCCTTAGCTAAGCTTAGGATGACAATGACGGTTTACCCAATGTCTATTTCCTGTTTTCTGACTACTGACTTCTAACTACTGACTTCTGTCTCCTGTCTTCTGTCATTGGTCCAAAAGCCTGTTTTCCAGCACCTGTTCCGGTTTGAAATTCTCCAGCCGCAGGTAAAATGCCACCGCCTCAATCAGCGCTTCCATGGGCAGCAACCCCACTACCTCACTGCCGATAACATTCACGCCGTAGCGGGAAGCTTCATTTTTAACCGTATCAAAAACCCGCTATCCGAGGTGCCCGGAATGATGATGAGGGGGTATGGTGAACCGGGCACCCGCAAGGGGTGCCTCTACGGAAAATCGCAGGGAAACCGTTGGTAACCGTAGGGTTAGGTAACCGTAGCCCTGGTTATGAATAGGTTCCAATGAAGCAGGGGTCAGGCTCTTAACTTATTAACTTATTTCGCGTTTGGAAATAAGTTAATAAGTTAAGAGCCTGACCCCCAATCTCTACATTAGCTAATCCTGGCCTGCTCCCGCAGATAAGCGTTGATGAAATCGTCGATATCCCCGTCCATGACCGCTTCTACGTTGCCTATCTCAGTTCCGTTACGATGGTCTTTGACCATCGTATAAGGGTGAAATACATAAGAGCGAATCTGGCTGCCCCAGGCGATATCTTGCTGTTCGCCGCGCACCTGGGCCATCTCGGCCTCCCGCTTGCGCAGCTCCAGGTCGACAAGCCTGGACTGCAGCAGTTTCATGGCGGTGTTGCGGTTTGATATCTGGGAGCGCTCGTTCTGACACTGCGCCACTATGCCGGTAGGCAGGTGGGTAATGCGTACCGCCGAGTCGGTCTTGTTCACATGCTGGCCCCCGGCACCGCCGGAGCGATAAGTGTCTATCTTCAAGTCATCAGAATTAATTTCCACATCGATGTCGTTCTGCACCTCGGGCAATACGTCCACCGAGGCAAAGGAAGTATGCCGACGGCCGGCGGTGTCAAAGGGGGAAATACGCACCAGCCGGTGCACCCCTTTTTCGGATTTCAGGTAGCCATACGCGTTTGGGCCTGTCACCTCGAAAGTAACACTCTTGACCCCCGCCTCGTCACCGGGCAGCAGATCCATGATGCCGACCTTAAACTTGCGGTCCTCGGCCCAGCGGCTATACATGCGCAACAGCATCTCCACCCAGTCCTGGGCCTCGGTGCCCCCGGCCCCGGCATGCATGGCCACGATCGCGTTATTACCGTCGTAAGGACCGCTGAGCAGTACCTGCAATTCCATGTCCGCCACCCGTTTCTTCAGGTCTGCCATTGTGTCTGCCGCTTCTGCTTCCAGCGCTCCGTCATCCTCTTCCTCACCCAGGTCAATGAGCACTTCCACGTCATCCATCGTCCTGACCAGTTCTTCAAAACCGGCAATGCGATCTTTCAGTCCGGTGACGGTCTGGGTCACTTCCTGGGCCCTGGCCTGGTCGTTATCCCAAAAGCCGGAACCGGTCATTTCCTGTTCCAGTTCGGCTACTTTCTGCTCTCTGCCGGCGATGTCAAAGAGAAACCCTCAAATCTGCCAGGCGTTTCTGCAGGGATTCAACCTCCCTGCGCAATTCAGCGAACACTGCCCTTCCCCCTCTAATGTGTGTCAAGGGGACGGTTCCTTTGACACACTTTTTATTTATGTGTCAAAGGAACCGTCCCCTTGGCACACCCACTTTTATTTGTCATTCTGAACAAAGTGAAGAATCTTAAGCTCCTTCGCTACACTCAGAATTACCACGCGTACCCGCACCACGATAAACGAATACAACTTACCGGTTG
>JAENYQ010000124.1 GCA_016841675.1 Desulfotomaculum sp. | reverse complement strand
TGACCAGGTCATCAAAGATTTTCATTTCATCGTTCATCCAGCTCATAAACAGGTTGCGCAAACTATCGTTGCTCATCATGCGCAATGTTTCGGCATGGGTTTCCAGAAAATATTGAATGCCAACGAGCAGCAGGCGGTACATCATTTCATCCCGCAAAGCCTCGGAGTTGACCGCCGTATTGATACCCTTGGGCGGTGAGGGCGGGAGGATAATTTCGTAGAATTTGAGTATTTCCTCCGTCTTTTGAATCTGTTTGTCCAGGGCCATATGTATTGAACCTGTTACCAGCATACCGAATTCGGTATCTTCAATATAGTTTTTAAAGATCTCAGTCATTTCCCGGTACAGGTAACGCAGGGTAAGGAAGTTCCAGATAGCATGAACTTCCCCGGCCAGGATTGATTTTGAGCCGGCCTCCCCACTGAATGCCGCTACAATATCAGATAACCGCATCTATAAACCCTCCGTAAGTGCATTTACTTGTGATAAACAGTTTATAATATCCACACATCCCATCCCCCTAGTTCTGATGCCCAAATGCGGGGGGAGATAGAACCCAGCCCTTCAGCTTGCCGTATTTCATCATACTATCATGAACTGTTAGCTCTTCCACCAGGAACTCCATAAAGAGAGTGCGCAGGCTATCATTATGGAACAATTTAATCCCCCGCAGGTGGACATTCATAAAATTCCTAATGCCCACCAACAGCAGATTAAAGACCATCTCATCCCGCCAGATTTCCGGATCACCCTTGGTTTTAATACTCTGGGGCGCCCCTTCGGGAAAGGGGATACCGTAACTGGTAAGCAGGTCTTCCACCTTCTGAATCTGAGTTTTCATGGTGTCCCGAAGTCCTTTTTCAACCATCAGCTTAAATTCTGCATCAGTGATATTGTTTAACGCGACCAGGGTCAGTTCAAGGTAGTCGTGGCACTGCTGCAAGTGCTCCCACAGCATGTGGGCCTCGCCGGAATAAATTTTTGTTTGCCGCTTGGCCACATCCCCCCCGGCTATAAGGTCAACAAAATCAAAAACTTGAACCATTGTAACACCTCACCAATGACATCTAGAGGTAATGTTCCTATTTTACTACTCAAAAATACATTTACTTTCTCCGTTTCAATTTATCACATCCGGTCATCCTTGGCCCTAGGTCTGATGCCCGTATGCGGGGGGCGACAGGACCCAGCCCTTTAGCTTGCCGTATTTCATCATATTATCATGGACTTTTAGCTCCTCAACCAGGAACTCCATAAACAAATTGCGCAGGCCATCATTGAGGAACAATTTAATCCCCCGCAGATGGACATTCATAAAATTTCTAATACCCACCAACAGCAGGTTAAAGACCATCTCATCCCGCCAGATTTCCGGGTCACCCTTGGTTTTAATACTCTGAGGCGCCCCTTCGGGAAAGGGGATGCCGAAAATAGTCAGCAGGTCTTCCACCTTCTGAATCTGCGTTTTCATGGTGTCCCTGAGCCCTTTTTCAACCATCAGCTTAAATTCTGCATCAGTGATATTGTTTAACGCGACCAGGGTCAGTTCCAGGTAGTCGTGGCGCTGCTGCAAGTGCTCCCACAGCATGTGGGCCTCACCGGAATAAATTTTTGTTTGCCGCTTGGCGACATTCCCTCCAGCTATCAGGTCTACAAAATCGGAAAGTTGGACCATAGTAACACCTCACCAGTGTGCTTTATATGAAAGTTAACTTTCCTCTTATACTCATATTTATACTAAAAAACCACTATCAAACATTTTGGGGTGGATAACTAGAACTCATGGCACTCCAAGTTTCCTGGTATTATATTGCTGGCATAACAGCAGCCGGAAGATGCAAAATAAGGTTTAACAGCAAATAGGGGGCGTGTGTTGATGATAAAAATAAAGACAGGCTTATACTGGGTGCAACAGCCGGCCTCGCGGCAACTTGATCAAGCTGGTCATAGGAAGGGCAGCTATAAAATAAACCCTATGCTGCTATTGAATATTGCACGGGCACCGCGAACAAATTTAAAGTTAGCATTTTGGGTTCCAGGTGATCTGCAGGTAGGGGATAATTAAATCCCAACTAAAAGGAAAGGTTGTTGGAGACTTTTTATGGATAGAACATTTAGGGGAATAATCGCCGGCGTAATTGGCGGTTTAGCTATGGAAGCATGGGACTTGTTTTCTTATTATATTTTAAACTTCGGTTCATTCCGTTATCTGGACTGGGCTGCGATGATGATGTATGGTGAACTGCCGCAAAATATTTATGAAACTATCATGTCTTTTACCATGCAGGTTATATGGGCTGGATTTCTGGGTGTAATCTTTGCACTCTTAATATCTACAATTACATCCAGGGGTTACTTATTAAAAGGCATTTTCTATGGTGTTATTTCTTTTTTTATAATTTATGCTATTCCGGTTCTATTTCAAGTTCCTCACTTATACAAAACAGGACCAAACACACAGTTTTCACAATTTATCGGCGCAATAATATATGGTGCGGCAACAGCATATGCGCTTCGTCGGTTGGATACCTCGCCTAAATTGAGGATTTAATTAGAGCGATATTACAAGGTAGATATAATATAAAGAGGGCGCCTTTGCGCCCCGACTCAAACAATTTTATTTTAGATTAATATTAAATAAAATGGGCTATTTTTTGGCCGCTTTCATTTCTTTATAACGCCGTCGGCGATAACGCTTTCAAGGCGGATTTCAATATCCTCTTCTGAATACTCTCACAACAGGAGTGTTGTACAGCCCCAGGTAGGCCGTGCGCAAGGAAAAATCTAAAATGAACTTCCTGAATTCCGTTAGTGAGGGTATCATATCGGCAATAGTTTTGATGGTATCAATAATTAGCAAGCGTGCTTGGCGCTTTTTTAATAATTTATCAACTAAGGTTATGGCCTTGCCCGGGCCATGTTTACGCAAGATACTGCCCAGGTCGTGATAAGAATTTGAGTGATTTTACATTTGATGGTTGCAATTTATTGCCAATAAATAAAGTATAAGATAAAATACAAACAAGAATTTTAAAAATAAATATGTCCAGGTAACCTAAAATTGAGCAAAGGCTTATCCCAAGCTGGCAACACACTAAAACAGGGGTTGTCCGAAAGGTGATTTAATATGAATAACGATAATTCAATACTTGCGCAAATTGAAACCAATACAAAAAAGCCTCCGCATGCGGAGGCCTTGCTATTACTGGCGGGAGTGTGTGAGAATCGAACTCACCTGGGACGGGATCGCCGCCCCGCGACTAGTTTTGAAGACTAGGAGAGCCACCAGGCCCCATCCACCCCCGAATAATGGAATGCCCTTCCAAAAACAAGCAAGTATTGCTCCAACAGGGCAATAGTTATTATACCAGACTCCTCATCCTTAAACAAGCTGTCCGTGTATACAATTCCATTGATTTTAAACGCGAAATATAATAATCTTATATAGTGGATTTTGCATCGGGCGAAACCCACGTAAAAGTATGCAATTTCCATGCATCAATCAGTTTTAGGCCCTGGGAACAACGAAACACAGGGCAGGAAATATACACCACCATGTCGAATAAGTCTTGGGTTATCCCGGTACAGGAAACATTTACCGGGGCGCCCGGCAAGGTTAGCGGGTGATAACGGTGATTATTGATTTTTTTGATGATATAAAATATGAACTTAGTGTTGTGGAAGAACAACTGATGTTTGCCGTACGCTGCCCGGACCCACTACTGACCGAGGCGGCCACCCACCTGGTAAGCGCCGGTGGCAAACGCCTGCGCCCCATCTTTTGCCTACTGGGCGGCAAATTTTATAACTTTAACCTGGACAGGCTGGTGCCGCTGGCGGTGGCGTTGGAGTTAATTCACATGGCCACTCTGGTGCACGACGATGTGGTGGATTCATCCATGACCCGCCGTGGTATACCTACTATTAAGGCTCGCTGGGGAAATAAAATATCAGCTCATCTAGGCGATTACCTGCTGGGCAAATCGCTGGTTCTAATTTCGCAGTATGAAGATCATCTAATTCCCAAAGTGCTGGCTGATACCAGTGTAAAAATGTGCGAGGGGGAAATTATTCAGATAGCCACCTCATTCAACACCAACCAGGCACTGCGGGATTATTTTTACCGGATCAACCGTAAAACAGCGCTGTTGATTTCCGCCTCCTGCAAATTGGGGGCGGTGGCCTGCGGAGCACCGGAACCGCTATACCAGGCACTGCACCGTTTTGGGCATCATATCGGTATGGCGTTTCAAATTACTGATGATATCTTGGATATGACCGCAAAGCAGATAAAACTGGGCAAACCCATTGGTGGCGACTTGCGTCAGGGGATTATTACGCTACCCGCAATTTACGCTTTGCATAACAGCCCCAAACGGGAAAGGTTGCACAAAATTACCACCAACCGTAATAAAAGCGATGAGGATGTTAACGAGGCTATCGCCCTGATTACCGAGTGCGGTGGGGTAGCATATGCCGCCGGGGTAGCCCAAAAATATATCACCAAGGCCAAGCGGGAATTGGCCGATTTGCCTGACGTGCCGGTTAAAAAAACCATGCAAACCATAGCCGATTTTGTGGGCATCAGGAGTTTTTAACACAGACATACTAACTTAAAAGTCAGTAGTTAGTATTCAGGAGTCAGAATAAGGGAACGAACGGTTTTATCGTTTTGAACCATTCTGAATTCTGAATTCTGAATTCTGAATACTGAGTTTAAATCATTATTCGGAGTTGATCTGTTGGAATACTACCCCATCTTTTTAAAACTGGAAGGCCGCAAGTGCCTGGTGGTAGGGGGTGGCAGCGTGGCTGAACGCAAGGTTCAGGCCCTGGCCCGCTGCGGTGCTGACATACACATAGTCAGTCCCGAATTAACACCGGGTCTTAAGGAAATGTCTGATACCGGTCGGATTAAACACCGCGCCGGCTTTTATCATGTTACCGATTTAAAAGATGCTTTCCTGGTCATTAGCGCCACCGACGACGACGAGGCCAACAGCGCCGTAGCAGCCGACTGCGCGGCCCAAAATATTGCAATCAACGTAGTGGACGACCCGGACCGCTGCAGTTTTGTGGTTCCCTCGGTGGTGCACCGGGGAGATTTCAAGCTGGCCATTTCTACAGGCGGCAACAGCCCGCACTTGGCCAGGGTAATTCGCCAGGAGCTGGAACGCACCTACGGACCTCAATTTGCAGATTTTATTGATTTCCTGGGCCGAATCCGCAAACAGGTGCTGCAGACCGTCAGCGACCCCGAGCGGCGCCGGGAAATTCTTAACCATCTGGTAGACAATGAAACACTGGACATAATTAAACAGGGAGATATAGAGCGGGCAAAGGAGCGGGTAGAAAAATGTCTGTCATAGTAATTGGGGTCAATCATAAAACTGCTCCGGTGGAAGTCCGGGAATTGCTGTCTTTTTCGGAACATTCTCTGCCGCAGTCGTACGAGTACCTGCTGGAATGTCCGGCTGTTTTAGGTTGCGTAATTGTCTCCACCTGCAACCGTACCGAAATTTACGCCCATGTTGCCGACATTGAAGCCGGTACCGAAGCCGTATTGAAGTTGATGCAGCAAAAGTCCGGCGCGGAGCCGGCAATGATTAAAAAATGCACTTATGTGCTGACCTGGAGCAAAACCGTGCGCCACCTATTCCGCGTGGCGTCCGGGTTGGATTCCATGCTGCTGGGTGAAACCCAGATTCTGGGTCAGGTAAGGACCGCTTACCAGCACGCGCACCAGCATGCCGCTACTGACAAGGTGCTGAACACCTTGTTTAAAAGCGCCATCGAGGTGGGCAAGCGTGCCCGTACCGAAACGGGTATCGACCACCACGCTGTATCCATCAGTTACGCCGCGGTAGAAATGGCCCGGCAGATTTTTGGTAACCTCACCGGCCGGTCAGTGCTGATTATCGGCGCCGGCAAAATGAGCGAGCTTACCGCCAAGCACCTGGTGTCCAACGGTGTTTCCGGGGTCATCGTGTCCAACCGTTCTTACGAGCGGGCGGTAGACCTGGCCGGTCAATTCGGCGGGCTGGCGGTCACGTTTGACAACCTTTATCATTACCTGGGGGCGGCCGATATTGTAATCAGCTGTACCGCCGCCACCCACTACGTCCTTCGAGCTGCCGGGGTGCGCCGAATCCTTAAAGAAACCCCGGACAAAAAAATTATGATGATCGACATCGCGGTGCCCAGGGACATCGAACCCGACGTGAGCCTGGTGCCGGGTGTTTCCCTGTACGACATTGATACGCTGCAAAACGTAGTGGACAATAATTTAATGGAAAGAAAACGGTCCGCCATTCAGGCCGAGGCCATCATTGAAGAGGAAGTAGATGAATTCTCCCGTTGGGAAGGTACGCAGTTCGTGGTTCCCACCATTACGGCCTTGAAGATCCGGGGCGAGGAAATTAAACAAAAGGAATTGACCCGGGCTTATAATCGGCTGGGTGAGCTGTCGGACCGCGACCGCAAGGTGATCGGCTCTCTAGCCAATTCCATCGTCAATCAATTGCTTCACGCACCGGTGACCCAGCTTAAGGAACTTGCCCTGACTGAAAATGGGCCCCTGTACAACCAAGCGCTGGGTGAGCTATTCTGCCTGGAGGAAAACCAGACTCAAACACCGGCAGAAACCGACGGTGAGACACCCGCCCGCGAATTACCGGCCCGCGCCCTGGGGCACCGTTAAACGAAAGGTGCCAGGTGTTGCAAGTTGAAAGTTGCGTAACACCTGGCACCAAAGCCCAACCAGAAAGTTGCATTCGTTTATCGTGGTGCGAGTACGCGTGGTCATTGCTATGAATACAACAAGTGAAAAACCTTGTCATTAAGCCTGTCATTCTGAGCGCAGCGAAGAATCTTAA
>JAENYQ010000123.1 GCA_016841675.1 Desulfotomaculum sp. | reverse complement strand
AGCATAGCAATGTGTTAAGCGGACCGGTACTAATAGGTCGAGGGCTTGACCTAAAAAAGGCGGAGGTTGGAGATTAGAGGTTGGAAAACCGCTAGCACGAAAATTTCTTCAACCCAAATACCTGAGCTTCTAATTAATCGCTGTGTAGTTTTGAGAGAATACGGAGTTAGGATATCTTATCCAACTTCCAATCTCTAACTTCAAACGTCTAATATGTTTCCGGTGACCATAGCGGAGAGGATACACCCGTTCCCATCTCGAACACGGTAGTTAAGCTCTCCAGCGCCGATGGTACTTGGGTTTTACCCTGGGAGAGTAGGCCGTCGCCGGAACTAATTTTAACAAAAACCTCGGTTTATACCGGGGTTTTTGCTATAGAAGAAACTTGCCCTTATTTGAATAAACAGTAAAATTACTTGTCTTTACAAAGGGAATACTGTAAAATGTTTGAGTGATCTACTGAATGGAGGAGAAATTCTTATGTCTGAAATTACAGCGGAAAAAGGAACCTGGACGGTTAAAAAGGGATTGGCTGAAATGCTCAAGGGTGGCGTAATTATGGATGTGACCACCCCGGAGCAGGCTAAAATAGCTGAAGAGGCCGGTGCTTGTGCAGTTATGGCACTAGAAAGGGTACCTGCCGATATCCGTGCCGCTGGAGGCGTAGCCCGCATGGCCGACCCTACTATTATTCAACGCATTATGGATGCGGTAACCATTCCGGTGATGGCTAAGGCGCGGATTGGCCATTTTGTTGAAGCACAGATATTGGAAGCGCTTGGCGCAGATTACATAGACGAGAGCGAAGTGCTCACCCCGGTGGATGACAAATATCATATTGACAAACACGCCTTCAAGGTGCCCTTTGTGTGCGGGTGCCGCAACTTGGGCGAGGCGCTCCGGCGTATTGGCGAGGGTGCGGCTATGATCAGGACCAAAGGTGAGCCCGGAACCGGTAATGTGGTAGAAGCGGTACGTCACATTCGCATGGTGCTGGGTGAACTGCGGCGGCTGCAAAACGTGCCCCGGGAGGAATTAATGAGCGCGGCCAAGGAAATGGGCGCTCCTTATAATTTAGTATTGGAAGTGGCCGCTACAGGCCGGCTGCCGGTGGTAAATTTTGCGGCCGGCGGTATAGCTACTCCGGCTGACGCCGCTTTAATGATGCAGTTGGGCTGCGACGGTATCTTTGTAGGCTCGGGTATATTCAAATCCAACGACCCGAAATCACGGGCCAAGGCCATTGTGGCAGCAACCACCCATTATAATGATGCTAAGGTACTTGCGGAAATATCCAAGGATCTGGGCGAAGCAATGCCCGGCCTGGAGATATCGGCTATTGCTCCCGAGCAGCGCATGCAGGATAGAGGCTGGTAGTTTCGAGGTTCGATATTCGAGGTTCGATTTTCGAATCGGGGTCAAACCTAACGGGTCAAAAAGCCCAAAGGAGTAAAGATTATGTTGGTTGGTGTACTGGCCTTACAGGGTGCCTTTAGGGAGCATCAGTGGGCACTGGATAAGTGTGGCGTAGAAACCAGGCAGGTACGCAAGCCCGGTGAGCTTTCAGGGTTGGATGCCTTGGTGATACCCGGTGGGGAAAGCACCACCATGGGCAAATTAATGCGGGAATTTGGGCTGTTGGAGCCCATAAAAGGTATTGCTGCCGAGGGGATGCCCATTTTTGGTACCTGTGCCGGTCTAATTATGCTGGCCAAACAAATTAGGAATTCCCAGCAGGCTAACCTGGGATTAATGGATATGGAAGTAGAACGCAATGCCTTTGGCCGACAGGTGGACAGTTTTGAAGCAGACTTGCCAATAGCCGAGTTGGGACCGCAGCCTATCCGGGCTATCTTTATCAGAGCCCCATACATTACTCGGGTTAATAACGGTGTTGATGTGTTGGCTGCTTACGACGACAAGATTGTTTGCGCCAGACAGGGCCGTTTCCTGGTAGCGGCTTTTCATCCCGAGCTAACCGAAGACCTGCGCCTGCATCGTTATTTTATTGAAAAGGTGGCTAGATAAGCTAGCAAACAGCCAGGAGTCAGAATTAGGTATACTGGATTCTGAATACCTGAATAGTAATAAATAAACTATTGCAAAAAAAAAGAGGTTGTAGTAATATTTATTAGTAACTTAGCATATAGCAAACCCGATGCAGGGGTAAAGTAACTGACAACATTCTTCAGAGAGTCGGTGGGTGGTGTGAACCGGTAAATGTTGACGGTGAAGAGGCTCCCCGGAGGGGACCCGTTGAAATAAATAGTAGGCGGGTACGGGAAAATTTCCGTTATTTTAATTAAGTGGATCCCGAGGCCGGGTTGTATTCCGGTGTGCGGGTCAATTTGGGTGGCACCGCGGGAATAAACCTCTCGTCCCTGTTAAATTTTACAGGGACGAGAGGTTTTAATATTTTATCAACGTGCCCAAGACAGAATTTAGGAAACAGAAGTCAGAAGTCAGAATTCCGACTTCTGATTATTACAATTGATGTATGGGGGAGGAGTAAAAAAATGCGAGATAAAGCATACTTGATGATACCAGGACCAACACCAGTACCGCCATCAGTGACCGGGGCCATGACTGCGCCTATAATCGGGCACCGCAGCGGAGATTTCCAGGTACTGCATAGCGATATAATCGCTAAATTGCAAAAGCTGTTTCAAACGCAAAACGAAATATACGTGCTGACCAGTTCCGGAACCGGGGGCATGGAGTCTGCAGTGGCCAACACCGTAAGCCCCGGTGACAAAGTGCTGACCCTGGTGGGCGGCAAATTTGGCGAGCGCTGGACCGAGCTTTGCCGGGCGTACGGCGCCGAGGTTATTGAAGAGAACTTTGAGTGGGGTACTTGCGTGGATCCCCAGGTGGTCAAGGAACGGTTGACGGCCAACCCGGATATTAAGATAGTTTTTGCTACCCAGAATGAAACTTCTACCGCAGTGGTAAACGATATTGAAAGTATCGGCAAAATAGTGCACGAAACCCCGGCTTTACTGGTGGTTGACGGGGTTAGCGGCGTGGGCGGCATTGAAATCAAGGTCGACCAGTGGCATGTGGATATACTGACCACCGGTTCGCAAAAATCATTGATGCTGCCGCCGGGACTAGCTGTTCAGAGTATCAGCGCCAAGGCCTGGAAAGTTATTGAGGAAAATAAGTCACCCCGTTACTATTTCGACCTGCGCAAAGCGAGGAAACAGTACGCCAAGTGGAATACCACATACACCCCGGCAGTATCGTTGTTTATAGGCTTAAACGCTGCGCTGGATATGATGCTGGCTGAGGGCATGGACAACGTATACGCCAGGCACCAACTGCTGCGTGACGCCACCCGGGCTGCACTGCGGGCACTGGGTCTAAAATTGGTGGTTGATGATGCCTATGCTTCACCGGTAGTTACCTCGGTCTGGGCGCCGGAGGGCGTCGGGGCTGACGATATCCGTAAGGTGCTGCTTAAAGAATACGGCATTACCTTTGCCGGCGGGCAGGCCCAATTAAAGAATAAAATAATGCGTATTGCGCACATGGGTTATGCGGATAAAATGGACGTTATCATCGCCATAGCGGGCCTGGAAATGGCATTGGTCCGGATAGGCTATCAAGTAGAACTGGGCGCCGGTGTGAAAGCGGCCCAGCAAGTATTTCTGGAGGTGCGGCAATAATGGCGGAATACAAAGTACTAGTAATGGACGGAGTTTCTAAGCAAGGGCTGCAGCCCCTGCTTAAGGAAACTGATATTGAAGTGGTCATGGGCAGCAAAATGACCGAAGATGAACTGATCGATGTAATCGGTGATTATGACGGCATGATCGTGCGCAGTGCCACCAAAGTGACGCCCCGGGTGCTGGAAAATGCCCCAAAACTTAAAGTAGTGGGACGGGCCGGCGTTGGTGTGGATAATATCGACCTAAATGCCGCCACCGGGCACGGCGTGCTGGTAGTCAATGCTCCGGACGGAAACACCATTGCTGCCACCGAGCATACCATCGCCATGATGCTGGCTTTGGCCAGGAATATTCCCCAGGCGGTTGCTAAAATGAAAAACGGCGTCTGGGATAAAAAAGCGTTTTTGGGTGTTGAACTGCGGAACAAAGTTCTGGGCATTATCGGTCTAGGGCGCATCGGTTCGGCGGTGGCCCGTCGGGCCCAGGCTCTGGAGATGGATATTGTGGCCTATGACCCATTCATCACTGAAGAGAAAGCCGGGCAGATGGGAATTAAACTGGCGCCACTGGAAGATGTTTTAAAACAGGCGGATTTTATCACCATCCATATGCCCAAGACCAAGGACACCTATCACATACTAGATGATAAGGCTTTCTCCATCATGAAGGATGGTGTAAGGATACTTAACTGTGCCCGGGGCGGTATCGTGAATGAGGAAGCCCTTTATAAATACATGACCGCGGGCAAAGTAGCCGGAGCGGCTCTGGATGTGTTTGAAAAAGAGCCCTATAGCGAAGGGCCGCTGTTAACGCTGGATAATTTTATTGCCACCCCGCACCTGGGGGCTTCCACCGCCGAGGCGCAGCTAAACGTAGCCTACGACGTGGCGGAGGAAATTGTGGATGCTTTGCGGGGCAAAGTGGTGCGCAACACCGTAAACATCCCTTCGATCAATCCCGAGGTAATGGCCATAGTCAAGCCATATTTAAATCTGGCTGAAAAACTGGGCAAATTCCTGTCCCAGGTGGTGGAAGGCCGGACTACCCGCCTGGAGGTTGTGTACAGCGGGGATATGGCCGAAGGGGAAGTAGCACCCATCACAACAGCCCTGGTCAAAGGATACCTGGACCCGGTGCTGCAGTCTTCGGTGAACTATATTAACGCGACAATGTTAGCCAAAAACCGTGGTATCAATGTTGCCCAAACCGTCAACGGCAGGGCTAACGGCTATGCCAGCCTGATTACCGTGAAGGCTGTTTCCGACCGGGGAGAAAAATCTTTGGCTGGCGCCCTGTTCCGGGATGCCGAGCCACGTATTGTGGCCATTGATGGTTACCGCATTGACGTACTCCCCGAGGGTAACATGCTTTACGTACCCCACATGGACCGGCCCAATATCATTGGCCCGGTGGGCATGTTGTTTGGCGAGCACAACATCAACATTGCCGGTATGCAGGTAGGCCGCAAGGAAATAGGCGGCCAAGCCGTTATGATGCTTTCGGTGGATGCACCGGTACCCGAAGATACGTTAAAGAAAATTGCCGGGCTGGACGGCGTACTGGGAATCAAGTTTATCAGCCTTTAATGCAGTGACTTCTATATCCAACAACACCGAATTTTTACACGAGATGGGGACTGGTTTTATATAATTGCAAAATATGGTATAATAGTGCCGGCTAAATGTCGGCATTTTTGTTTTTAAATATTATCAAGTGCCAACAATATAAATACGAGATATCACCGGCAACGTTGGAGGTAGATAGTTATGCTAGATCTAAAATTCGTACGCAATAACCCGGAGGCTGTTAGGGCGGCTCTGGATAAACGGGGCGCAAGTATCTCCCTGGAACCTTTCCTGGCCCTGGATGAGCGCCGTCGGGAGAAACTAGTAGAGGCAGAAAAGCTTAAAAACAAGCGAAACGTGGTCTCCGAGGAAATTGGGCGGCTTAAAAAGGCCGGCCAGCCCGCCGAGAAAATGGTGCTGGAAATGCGGGAGGTATCCGCAGCCATCAAGGACATGGACGACGAAATCCGCAATTTGGAACACGAAATCCAACAAACGTTGCTGGGTATTCCCAATATACCGGATGCTGACGTGCCCACAGGTCACGACGAAAATGATAATGTGGAGGTGCGCCGTTGGGGCGAACCACCGCAATTTAACTTCGAGCCCCAAGCGCACTGGGATATTGGAGAAGCGCTGGACATATTTGATTTTGAGCGCGGCAGTAAAGTTACCGGTGCCCGTTTTACCTTTTACAAGGGCCTGGGGGCAGCGCTGGAGCGGGCTGTAATTAACTTTATGCTGGACACCCATACCCGAGAACACGGCTGCGTAGAGGTGCTGCCCCCCTTTATGGCTAACAGTGTCAGTATGACGGGCACCGGCCAATTGCCCAAGTTCGCCGAGGATATGTTTAAGGTGGAAAACACTGACTATTACCTTATTCCCACTGCCGAAGTACCGGTGACCAACATGTACGCAGGCGAAATACTGGACGGGAATAAGCTGCCCATTTACCATTGCGCCTATAGTGCTTGTTTCAGGGCTGAGGCCGGGGCGGCAGGCCGGGACACCCGGGGCTTGATTCGGCAGCACCAGTTCAACAAGGTAGAGCTGGTGAAGTTCACCAACCAGGAAGACTCCTGGGAAGAGCTGGAGAAACTGACCTTCAATGCCGAACGGATACTGCAATTACTGGGGCTGCCTTACCGAGTGGTAGTACTGAGTACCGGTGATTTGGGTTTTAGTTCGGCCAAAACGTACGACATTGAGGTGTGGCTGCCCAGTTACAACAGCTACAAAGAGATTTCCTCCTGCAGCAATTTTGCCGATTTCCAGGCCCGCAGAGCCAATATCCGGTATCGCGAAGGGAAGGGTAAACCCCGTTTCGTGCATACCTTAAACGGGTCCGGACTGGCTGTGGGGCGCACTGTGGCGGCTATCCTGGAGAACTTTCAAACCCAGGCGGGTACCGTTAAAATACCGGTCCCGCTGCAGCCGTACCTGGGCGGCCTGACAGAAATAAAGTAAACAAAAATAGTATCAATAATTTATGAGCTTGACCCCTTTAAGGGAACTGATTCCAGCTCTTCTCTCATGTTGACACACCCCAAATGCTATGCTATACTAGTTATTGTCTCTGGTTAAACGTTTTAGCTGGAGGGGTGTCCGAGCGGTTTAAGGAGGCGGTCTTGAAAACCGTTGAACCTTTGCGGGTTCCGTGGGTTCGAATCC
>JAENYQ010000122.1 GCA_016841675.1 Desulfotomaculum sp. | reverse complement strand
CAAAATCAAAACAATTTTTAATAGAAAATAGTCTTCCGGCATAATGCACGTTGAGACGGTAGTATTGATGTCAAGGGTGAAAGAGGGAGGGCGTAAAAAGTCCAGTAAGTAAGGGGTTTTGAAGATTTGCAGGCTGAAAACTGTAACTTCAAAATCCTTTTTTTATCGCCCCTTGGGAACAAGTCGAAGTGAGTGATTTTGAGTGCGACAGAACGGATTAGATGTCGGTGCATGCTGACAGAGTAGGTTAGATGTCAGGTATTAGCGACAGAGCAGAATAGATGTTTTTTGAAAAAGCTGAGGTTGTGAGAGCAGGTTGGATGTTGCGGTAAAACAAACTATTGACGAATGGGGTCTATCGCGATAGACTTGAAGTGTGGTTTATCCAAATAGGCCTTAGGAGGTTGAGATATATGGAAAAATTTAAACTGTATGACGCCGAGTATAAATTTGCAAGTCTTATCTGGGACTACGAGCCAATCAATTCGACTGAGCTTGTACGACTGTGTGCTGACAAACTCGGATGGAAGAAATCTACCACTTATACAGTGTTAAAAAAGCTCTGCGATCGCGGAATACTGCAAAATCAGGATGCAGTGGTAACCGCACTTGTCAAACGGGAGGATGTGCAAAAGTACGAGAGTAATGCAATAGTAGAAAAATCATTCGACGGTTCTCTTCCCAAATTTGTAAACTCTTTTCTGGGCGAACGAAAGATTACCGAACAGGAAGCTGAGGAGCTAAAGCAGATTATTGAGGAGGCGTTAAAATGAGTAACCTACAAGGAATGTTTACAACCATTCTAAATATGAGCATAACCACATCCTATGTGGCTATCTGCGTTATTCTTGTTCGTATACTTCTAAGGAAAGCCCCGAAAAAATTCTCTTATGCCTTATGGGCGGTAGTGTTATTTCGGCTCGTCTGCCCCTTATCTTTTTCTACAGCCTTTAGCTTTTTAGGACTTCTGAATGTGAATTCTCAGAACAATGCGGGGCTGCTGGAATATGTGCCTAATGATATAGGTTTTATTCAAACACTAGCTGTTCAATCCGGCATAGGTAGCTTAGACAGTGCTGTGAATACATATTTGCCTCAGGCTACACCAATCGCAAGTGCAAACCCTATGCAGATATGGATGGATGTTTTAAGCCTTATTTGGATTGCAGGTATTGTTGTGTTGCTTTCCTACAGTGTGCTCTCATATATAAAAATCAAGAGAAAGCTTCTAACCGCTACTCTGGTTAAAGATAATGTTTACGAGTGTGATAGAATCGGTACAGCGTTTGTATGTGGGTTTATTCATCCAAAAATATACGTGCCTGTTGGCGCCAAAGAAGCTGATCTCTCCTATATATTGGAGCACGAACGAACACACATCCGAAGAAAGGACTATCTAATTAAGCCCTTTGCCTTTTTCGCCCTAATTCTCCACTGGTTTAATCCGCTTATGTGGTTGTCTTTTGCACTCATGAGCCGGGACATGGAAATGTCTTGTGATGAAAGCGTTCTGCAAAAGATGAGTTATGATGCCAAGTGCGGTTATTCCAATTCACTGCTTACACTTTCAGTAAAAAGCAACGGACTTTTTGCAGCCAATCCTCTGGCATTCGGCGAAAGTCATGTAAAGGCGCGGATTAAGAATGTTTTGAATTATAAGAAGCCTGTTTTTTGGGTGGTAATTGCTTCTGTCATTGTTTTAATAGGTGCTGGTATCGCATTGCTATCAAATCCCCAACTCGGATATTCGAATCTAACATTGGAGAATGTAGAGAGTATGACATTGGTTTCAGGTCTGTATGATACGAAACATTCAGTTATCATTGATCGTACGGAATGGGTCGAGATCTTAGATTTGATCAATACCGCTAAAAGAAGCAAAATCGCAGAAGAGTATAGACCTACTTATGGAGAGCTCTACCCAATCTACAATACCTTGACGGTTTCGACAAAAGATCAGGGAGAAGCAATAACATATTCATTAATTATCTACCACCATAAGGATTGGGATATTTTTCATGGAGAATATGAATACAAACTTGCGCTTAACTTCTTCCCAGAAAATGGTAAATCAGAAATATGGGGACTCCCTTATAACGAATGCTACCAGATGATGGAATGGATAAAGGAAATACATGATCGTAAACAGAATAATTATACCAGTAATGGTGAAGCCACCGATTTAAATTTGAATACTGGTGAAATTGCAAAATTCGTTGAGAACAACTTAAATGTTATTATGTCCTCGCCAAAAACTTCTTCCAATCCGCAGGATTATATCAATGCTCATGAGAAAGAATATGAATACTTCTTTAAGTATGGTGGTGAAGAAGCTCTGCAATACATGCTTTCACAGTTTGAGTCTGGCAATGCCGAAGGACTGCGAGGGCAGATTATGATGCAGTTGTGCAAGGAGCTTTTAGGAAAGCGAAATAACGTAACCGACGAATCACTCTCTCCACAGGAATGGTACGATGCCCTGTCCATCCGCCAGGAGGTTATGCTACCAAATTATGAGTATGATGGTCAAGACCCAATTGAAGAAATTGTCTATGATACCGAAATAGAAATGGAATCAGCGTCTAATAATAGAGGTGGTTTTATAATTGCTGCCCCAAAGGTATTCGGAAACTATGAGGAAGAAGATCTGCTAAAGGTCTTCGTGACCACTTATAGTGCACGGTATAAGCTTTATGGTAATACTTTGTCGCAAGAAGGAGGCAGCATCATTCCAGCCGCAATTACATATCGTAAGGATGATAACGGCAGGTATGTCCTCGAAAAATATGAGCAAGCACGAGACGGATCGGAATTTGGTCCATCCATCAGGGAATATTGCACGTTGCCAGTATCCGGGAAAGAAATCAAAGGTCTTGCAGATAAAATTTTCAAGCATTACACAGACTATGATGATATTCGCACCCTGCTGTATGATAATTTATATAATCATTTGAAGAAAAATGGTATTACAGACGCTACGCTTACCAATTCCAAAGGTGGAATTGAATTTTCTATGAGTGATCCGAAATACAAACCTTGAATTCAGTAATACTGAAAGAACAGGAACTTAATACAAAGGGGGGGAATATTGAAGAAAAAGGTAATTAGAATCGCTATTATTATTATAATCTTAACTTTGCTGGTTCCAATTCCACTGCGCTTTAAGGATGGTGGAACTGTTAAATACCAAGCAATCTTATACAGCATAACGGATTATCATGCGCTTAGAGGTACTGATGGATATGATACTGGTATTGTAATTAAGGTGCTTGGGATAACATTATATGAAAATATGACATTCGACAGTAGATAGCATTTTCCTGTAAACTTAAACCAGAACAGACAAGACACCTACGTTGTTATTTCGTAGAGTGCCTTGCTCCTTTTATCTCGTTATTCTTACACATCAACCGTCAAGCCAGATTTGAATTTCACGGTAAATTTATCCTCGTAAACGTTGACCTTTTCAATCAGCCGGCGGACGAGGGATTCGTCATATTCGGTAATGGCGGTGGGCTGCTCTTTAAAGAAGCAGGTAAAATAATAGAAAATTCCGTGATGTAAATCACGATTTTTTGTAGTTTTTAGTTATTATAATGTGCAAAACAAGGTGATTATATTTCGTAATTGAATAATTTAGCAAAATAGAATAGAAGCGTTTGTATAGTTGACTTGCATTGTTTTTGAGTCAGCTAAAAATTTGATTTTAGAATGATTTTATAAATATTTTGAGAAAAGTGTAACCTAAATCTTTATAATTCGTTTATGTAGTGAAAGGAGTGCAGAGTGATAAATGATCAGATGGAAAAATTATATATTAAATATCACGGAGAATTATATCTCTATGCTTTTTCACTGTGTAGAAATCATCATTTAGCACAGGATTTGACTAGTGACACCTTTTTCAAAGCCTATTTGTCTCTTGATGATGTAAGTTACATTAAGTATTGGTTATTCAGAGTTTGCAAAAATTTGTACTTAGATTATCTTAAGAGAAATAGGGAGTATAGCAATGAAAGTATTCTTGAGAGAACACTTACAAATAATGAAACCCCACTGGATAAGATTATTGATTCTGAGGAGAAAAAGCGCTTATACAATTTAGTGGCTAATTTAAATGAGTCCTATAAAGAGATTCTTATTCTATATTATTTCTGTAGTTTTTCAATTAAAGAGATTAGTAGATCAAGAAATATCACAGAAGGTGCTGCTAAGATAACGTTATTTAGAGCAAGAAGGAAGCTTAAGAAAGAGATGGAGGGAGAAAATGAACTATAAAGATTTATTCCACCGGTATAAAAAAGGTTTATTGAATGATGAAGAAAAAAGAATAATTGAGCAAGAGATAGAAAGGCACGAAGCTGTAGAAGAATTTTTATCGGAAGCTATGGATGAGGAGATTTATGATGGTTGGAATACATCTAATTCTGAGCATCAGGAAGAGGAAACTAACAAACTGAAAAAAAGCGTAAATAAAAGATTGAGAAAAGTAGTGATTACCTCAGTGCTGATAGTTGTTGCGCTCTATATTGGTGTTTTTCATGTATTGTCAGCCATTGTTGATAGAGTATACTATGATCCTACAGCTACTACTCAATCAGAAGAACGAGAATACCAATCACCAGATTTCTACTACGATATGCAGGCTTATGTAAGCCTTAATATGCCTGGATACTCAAGTAATTCATTTACATTCCAAGAACCGAAAGGATTTGGAGAATATGAAGTAAGCTACTCTTTAAGAGATCTTTTTACAAAAAAAGAGCAACGATATTTTGTCAATCTTTCAAAGGGGAAATTGACCTATGCAATAGATGGAATCTTTAGCAGAGAAAATCGATTCGGAGTCTGGGAAGGATTTGAGAGAATACGCTATCATTTCCCAGAGGATACTGCTAAAAATGCTACGACTGTAAGAGATGAAGATGTTCAACAAAAAAATGAAAAAACACTTCAATATTTAAATGAACTAAATCCATTGTCTTATATTTCTATGAGCATTGTGTTTGAAGAAGACCTTTCCATGGAAGAATTTTATAATATAAGCCAAGAACATCATACCCTTGACTTTAAATGGGTAGGCGTTCGAACAGTTAAGCCTGGTACTCAATGGAGTGAAACCCAACCGATGCACCTAGTGGGTTTTAATCCAAACTTTAACGATGAACCGTTAACTAGTACACGTCCTGACCCTGAGAAATATCCTCTGTTTTATTTGATGGATGTAAGAGATTATTCTGGCTTGGCAAATAAAGATTATCCGAAAAAAATTTATGAAAGCTATAGGATTCATCTAAAGTCACGTTTAGAGTATATTAGAAACCGAAAAGACTTTGTAGATATGTTTGATTATAATTATTATAAGACAGATTTCTATGCTGATGCTCTTAAGTATATTGATGAACAGGGAGTTAAAACCTATGGAGTTCTAGTTTTTGGAACAGCAGAAGACTTTTTAGAGAGTATAGATGATATTCCTTACGAAAGTTTGTATATTAATGAGGTTTTACTGACAAAACCAAATATTTATTATGATTAAATAAAAATCACATAAGTTTTGGAATTTAAGTGAACGGGGATATGTATTTATTATTCTATTACCATGTCAATCAAAACTATCTACACTTTAAGTTATGTGTAGATAGTTTTGATTGACAGAATATTCAATTTACGTTATACTAGATTCAGGACTATGCACTAGTTAAAAGATAAGGAGATAGTTTTGAATGGATAACTATAAAAAGTATAAAAAAGTATTTGATAAATATAATGGTGTAATCACAACAGCACAATTTCTAGAAGCTGGATATCATCATAAATATCTAAAAGAACTTATGGACAAAGGTATTATTAGAAAGATAAAAAGAGGATATTATGAGTGGCAATATGGTGAATTTATCTCAGATGCAACTATTATTACAAGGTTGTTTCCTGATGCAGTGATATATCTATTGTCAGCTTTGTATATATATGGATTTACTGATCGCACACCGAATGAATGGCACCTTGCTGTTGCAAGAGGAAGTTCTAGGCCAAGATTCAAAATTGAATATCCTAAAGTTAAGCCATATTATATTCATGCAAAATATATGAATATTGGTAAGATCAAAGATATTTATGAGGGACAAGAAATAGATATTTTTGATAAAGATAGAACCATTTGTGATGTAGTAAGAAATGCAAATAAAATGGATAAAGAAATAGTTAATCAAGCTATTAAAAGCTATATAAATGATCCACAAAAGAATACCTCAAATCTATTGAAATATGCAAAAAAAATGAGAGCAGAAAGTAAAGTAAGAACTTTAATTGGGATGTGGTTGTGATGAATATTACAAAATCAGTTCTAGAAAAATTAAAGAATAAAGCACAAAATTTAAGATTATCATTTCAACTGCTTTTGCAATTATTTTGTCAGGAAGAATTTTTAAGAAGGCTAAGCTATTCAAAATTCCAAAACAACCTTATTTTAAAAGGGGGGCTATTTCTTTATCTAATCACAAATTTTGAAAACAGGTCAACAATGGATATGGACTTTCTTATGAAAAATTGGTCAAATGAAAATGAAAAGATTATAGAAATGATTCAAGATATTATTAATACAAATACAGAAAATGAATTTATTAAATTTCAAATAAAATCTATTAATTCTATAACAGAGCATAAAGAGTATCATGGTGCAAGAGTAAAGATTATAGGAGTGATTGGTAATACAAGAACGCCATTCGATATAGACATTGGAGTAGGAGATATTGTTATCCCTAAGCCAAATAAGAGAAGATTGGAAGTTCTATTACCAAATTTCAATAATCCAGAAGTACTAACATATTCTTTAGAATCCACGATTGCTGAGAAATGGGACGCAATAATAGATAGGATGGAGTTTAATAGCAGGATGAAAGATTTTTATGACATTTATTATCTATATAAGTTGCAATAAATATTTTACAATCTAACACATAGCCTATTTATTACCA
>JAENYQ010000121.1 GCA_016841675.1 Desulfotomaculum sp. | reverse complement strand
CTTTTAAATCACCCTTTATATGGTATTTGGGATTATATGTTTTTCGAATGTACTCTCAAATCATTTTCTGATTTTATATCTATGGCATTTTTTAATAGCTTTGAAGAACAGCAGCAAAGACTGCAATCACAATTGAAGCAAAAATAATGATGATTGGGAATCCTACGACACCTGGAGCGTCGTCTGCATCCGCTATGGGAATTAAGAGTGGTATGAGTCCTGCATATAAAATACTGATTGTGATTGCACAGTATTTTATATTCTTTAAAGCCTTTACAGATAATTCCGAAAAAGCTTTGTTCTGGTCAATATAGCTTAAAAGTTTTAAGGTCTGATACAGTGCAAAGAAAAACGGTATCGCCGCTGCATACATACCGATTAAAACAGGATAGTGTAAATAATTTGCAAATGAAGGCAACACAAATATACACAAACCAAGAACCGGAATTCCAATAAGAATAACAACTACCTTTAAAAAGAGTGTCTCTCCGTTCACGCTAAGCACCTCACTTATTTATGGTTGATTTGATTTTAACAAATAATTTATTGACTTACAATATAATATTATCGAGTTAAGTTAATTTATTATTGTTATTGCCTTTTGAATTTAGGCAAAGATAAAAAGCATTCCTCATTACAAAGAAATGCTTTCTACCTAGAGTAGACATAGTAAAACAGCGATAACAAAAACGGGTGCTAGTTTCTGGTGACCGTTTAAGGTCTCATTGGTCCCCTTATCTGCTGTCCCTTTGTTTAGAGCTTGCGGGGCCGTTTCTCCAAATCGGGCGCCGACTTTTGAATCATTTTTTTTTAGAAATGTATCATCCAGGGCATCAATACCTGCTACTCGTGCTTATTTGCCCAGCTTTTCCTGCAGCATTGTATTGACCACACCGGGATTGGCTTGACCCTTGGTGGCTTTCATGACTTGTCCCACTAAAAAGCCGATGGCCTGCTTCTTGCCGGACTGGAAATCTGCCACTGATTTGGGGTTCTTGGCGATAACTTCTTCAATAATCCGGGCCAGCTGCCCCTCGTCGGATATCTGGGACAGACCTTTTTCTTTTACAATCTGTTCGGGCTCTTGGCCCTCCTCAAACATGGTCTCGAAGACCTCTTTGCCTATCTTGTGGCTGATGGAGCCTTTTTCAATCAACTGCAGCAGCGAAGCTAAGCCGTCAGGGGTAATTTTAGCCTCATTTAGTTCCATATTACGGGCATTTAACAGCCTTAATAGCTCACCCATAATCCAGTTGCTGATTGTTTTAGCATCGGGGTACTTTTGCAGCGCGGCATCAAAGAACTCCGCCAAAGCCAGGGAACTGGTAATTACGCCGGCATCGTAGTCCGGAAGTCCATGCTCGGCCACCAGACGTTTCCGGCGCGCGTCAGGTAATTCCGGAATGGTGGCTCTGACCCCTTCTATCCATTCTGCTGTCAGCTCGATGGGGTCCAGTTCAGGCTCGATAAAACACCGGTAATCCGGGTTTTCTTTATTGCGCATGGTTATGGTGATACCTTTGTTTTCAACCCAGCCGCGGGTCTCCTGGATCACTCTTTCCCCGTCTTCCAAAACATCGATCTGCCTGTCCACTTCATACTCAATAGCCTGCTGCACGGCGCGGAAGGAGTTCATATTCTTTATTTCTGTTCTGGTGCCCAATGTCGTAGTTCCAACGGGGCGCACCGAAACGTTGGCATCACAGCGCAGCGAGCCCTGCTCCATCTTGACATCGGATACACCTGTGTATTCCAGGATGGCCTTTAACTTTTCCAGGTAGGCTTTGGCTTCATCACCCGAGCGTATTTCAGGTTCCGATACTATTTCGATTAGGGGCATACCGGACCGATTATAGTCCACGTAAGAAGTATGGGAAGCGGCGATGGATCCCCCGGCATGGGCTAGTTTCCCGGGATCTTCCTCGATATGAGCCCTGGTGATGTTGATTCGTTTGGTTCGGCCGTCTACATCTATATCAAGATAGCCCTTGTAAGCGATGGGGCGAAAGACCTGGGAAATTTGAAAGCCCTTGGGCAGGTCGGGATAGTAATAATTTTTTCTGTCAAACCAGGTATAGGTTCCTATTGCGCAATTTAGAGCCAGACCGGCTTTAGTGGCCAACTCGACAACTTTTTTATTTAAGACGCCTGTGCCGCCCGGCAGGCCCAGGCACACGGGGCAAACCTGGGTATTGGGTTCCTGGCCGAATTCCGTGGAACAGCCGCAAAACAGTTTCGTGTCCGTCTTTAACTCCACATGCACCTCTAAGCCGATAACAGCTTCGTATCTACTCATCTTGACCCCCTATAAATATATTATTAACGGGATAAGCCAGGTTTGGGTCTGATTTCGCTCGTATTTTGCTCCAAGGTATAGCCCACCCTCAGCAGGGTCCCCTCGTCAAAATGCCGGGCGATAAGCTGCAGTCCCACAGGCAGCCCTTCAGCTATGCCAAAAGGCAGGGACATAGCAGGCACACCAACCAGGTTGACTGGTATGGTAAAAACTTCGGACTGGTACATGGCCAAAGAATCTTCTGCTTTGGCTCCAATTTTGAAAGCAGTGGTGGGGCTGGTGGGCGTTAAAAGGCAGTCGAATTTCTCAAAGGCACGTTCAAAATCCCGCTTGACCAGGGTACGAACCTTTAGCGCCTTCATGTAACAGGCTTCGTAATTGCCGGTACTTAAGGCATGAGTGCCCAGCATGATCCGTCTTTGCACCTCGGCACCAAAGCCTCGGATGCGAGTCTTTTTAAACATGCCCAACACATCTTCGGCTTCCACCCTTAAACCGTGCCTGACCCCGTCATAACGGGCCAGGTTGGAACTGGCTTCGGCGCAGGAAATGATGTAATGAGCGGGCACGGCGTATTCGGTATGGGGCATGTCCACCTCTTCACAAACCGCTCCCAACTCAACCAACTTGCGAACCGCTTCCTGCAGCTTGGCCGCCACCCCCGGTGCCAAGCCAGTCTTAAAGTATTCTTTGGGTAAGCCAATCCTTAACCCTTTAACACTATTGACCAGGCTCTTTTTAAAATCGGGTCCGTCCACGGAAGCTGAGGTTGAGTCCTTGGCATTGCGGCCGGCGATAGTATTTAAAACCAGGGCCAGGTCGGTGATGTCCCGAGTGATGGGTCCGATTTGATCCAAAGAGGAAGCATAGGATATTAAACCATAGCGGGGAACGCAGCCGTAGGTGGGCTTAAGTCCTATGACACCACAAAAAGCCGCCGACTGGCGGATAGAGCCCCCGGTGTCCGAACCCAATGCAAAAGCCGCCTCTCCTACGGCCACTGCCGCCGCTGCACCCGAACCGCCGGGTACCGCTTCAGGGTCAAAGGGGTTTTGGGTACTGTAAAATGCCGAATGCTCGGTGGATGAACCCATAGCGAACTCATCCAGGTTACATTTGCCCACCAGGATGGCGCCGGCGTTCTTTAACCTTGCCGCGGCCGTGGCGTCATAGGGGGGGATGAAATTATAAAGGATTTGGGAAGCACAGGTAGTTTTTATGCCCTGGGTGCATATATTGTCGTTAATTGCCATCGGGATGCCCGCCAAGGGAGGGAGAGCTTCGCCCCGCGCCCGCTGCTCATCCATAGCCCTGGCCTGTGCCAATGCTTCTTCCTTTGTTACCGTCAGAAAGGCTTTAATTTTATCTTCAACCTGGCCGATTCGTTGCAGATAATCCCTGGTTAGTTCTTCACAGCTAACTTCTTTCTTTTCCATGAGTTCGCTAAGTTCATGAACTAATAATGTATGTAATTGCATTAGATGCCTCCTGCTTTTAAAAAATACGGGGTACTTTAAAGGCCCCCGCTTCTTCTTCCGGCGCATTGGCCAAGGCCAATTCTTTAGCCAGACTCGGCTGCAGCCTGTCTTCCCTAAAGACGTTTTTAAGCGGCAGGACATGGGCCGCGGGCTCTACATTCGAGGTGTCTAATTTGTTTAACAAGTCCAGGTAGTCCAGAATGACGTTAATAGACTTGGTATGGGCTGTTTGATCTTCCGCTGTCAAGTCAAGGCGGCTTAATAAAGCCAATTGTTCCACAGCCTGCTCGGTAATTTTCATAGGCAGTTTCAACCTTCTTTCTTCAATAATTCGTGCCGATCTACAGTAGTACAACCTTAATTATATTAAAAATAATTTTAAATGCAAAACAAAAACACCGGTCAAGGCGATTCACCACCCCAACCGGCATATCAGTAATCTATTCAATTTCACATTCAATCTCCGTGTTTTCTACGAAATGTGCGAATCTGTCATTTATCAAGCAAGTATTTTATTTTCCCGTTTTCCCCATATACAATTTCTTCAGTAGCTTCAGCCCTAAAGATAGCCCCTTTGATTCCCCATCTTTTATAAATAACCACATCGGCGTGTTAACGCAGAGAGGGCCAGGCTCCCGGGCATCGGGAATACGGTGCCTGTCTATCCTTGGCCACTACTACACCGATGCACATTTTGGGGAACACTTTTAGCACAGACGGGGCGATAGAAAATTGCATAATAATACCTCCAGATATAAAAATAAGACCATATCGCTATTTTGGGCAAAAAAGTTAACTCGTCCTCCACAATTATGTAATCGTAAAAATTAGGGGAAGTAAAGCTGTGATAATCCCGAGCGTTAAAGGTCTGGATGGAAATAAAAAGGTGCTTGATGCTCTCCGGAATGTACCGGCATCAAATAACAGGGCGAAATCATGGACAGCCAGGGCAAACTCCCTGAAGTCCGGGAAACTGGAATTTTAATCATCGCCCTGGTGCCGCTACAAAAACCGGGCATTGCTCGGTAGTGTACCTTTTTCTAAATTAAACCCCCGGGGAAACCCGGAGGCTAGAAATTAAATGTAGTTGTTATTGGTTTTTTAGTAATAGCGTTCGGCCAATGCCTTGATAATCAGGTCGTATTCAGCCAAGTGTATCACTCTTTTTTGGTATAATTATATCATAAAAGTAAAGTTCCAGGAGTCCCTTTAATATTTGTCCATTCCCACGCTAGCTCATAAATTTTGTATTAAGCTATTGTTGGTAGTCATACCATTTTAATAAGAACAGATTTCGACAGTTATGATTTTTGTTCCTTCCACCATTTAGGAAAAGTATGTATAAGATATAAGTAATACTACTTTCTGCAGGGTATTTAAAGCATTGACCGCCACTTTATACCACTACTTCAGCGAAAACAATGTCTATGATTGCTGGTTTCAGTCACCTTGGCAAGGGACAGGCCCCATCTAGGAGAATCTGGAAGACCGGGCAGGTCATCCAGATTCTCCGGGCAGGGATTTGTCTGTTAGACAATCCCTGTCCCCTTGTCTGACCCTCATTTTTTCCACAAACTAAATTTTATTCTGCGTTTCCTTTTGGGTTCAGCAACATCCGTAATTTGCTCTTTTACTTTTTGAATCTCTTCCTTAACCTGTTCTATGTTTTCAAATAACCTTTTTCTCGCTATAACCGTTCCATCAGAATTATTCTTCGTTGCGTTAGCCTCTTCTTCCAATTGCTCCCGAGGAACACCATATTTACTGATAATAAAAGCTGACGTTGTCAAATAAACTAAATGGGCACCGTAAAACAATATTGAAGGTAGTATTAAATTTTGACTACCTTCAGCAATACCCAAAGCCTTAAAGGCTAAACCAACCCCTAGTAACCAACCAGTACTTGTTACCGCAAAACTTTTCCACCATAAATACCGCCAGCCTGTAAAATCTAAGGTAAAGATGTATGCAGCCGCATGAATACCTCCAACTATTAAGCTCAAAGTGTTACCAAAAATTATGCCTAAAAGGGTATGAATCTGTGATGAATTAACAAAAAGTTCTGCTGCAACCTCTGGCATTATTACCGTTGGGGCATAAATCCATTTAGTTAAATATCCAAAGGTATTTGCAATCGCGGCGGATATTGTCCCGGATAATATTGCAAGTATAACTCTGTCTTTAATTTTAATTCTCAATTTATCGGCTCCATTTATAATTTTAATTTATTATGCGTTAAACATATACATTATAAACATTTACATAAGCATATTTTACATATTTTAAAGTGAGCAATAATTAAAAATAAAATTGCATCGGCGATGCAACAATGCGTAATGGCAGGAAATTTACATCCACTGTAAGGCTTTTTGAACAAGTCCCGCTGTTGCCGGTCACTTTAATTTAGACTGGTACGCTCTTTTTCGTCAAATTATTATAGACTAAGAAAATTCATCCAGGCAGGAGGATTTTCAATATCTTCTGTTGAATTCTGTTGAATATATAAGGCTTAATAATCGTCTATAAAAAAAGGTCCCGTTGCCCTGGGGCAACAATAGGACTGACTGACGGACGGACGGACTGACATTTTTGTCAGTCTATTTTAATTTGATTTCTTCAGTCTAAAATAAAGAAACTGCTAACAGTCTGGTTTGACACTAGTATTTATGAGTGGATGGAAAATGAAATTGGTATGGTTGTACCAATAAGCATGTTCAGTTATATTGTTCCCGAATAGCTACTGCGCCAGTGATGATTTCCAGATCCCGGTAAGTAACCTGCCGGCGGCCAGCATGAGAATAACGAACCCCAGGGCAAAACCAAGGTTGGCCAGGGGAGCAACCGGAGATGAAGAGGGCATGATTAGCCTCATGATGGTAGGCGCCATGGTGAAGGCTATTAACAGCAGAATTACCGCCACCACCCGAGAAGTAAAAAGGCCGGTCAGGTAACTAAAAAGCCCGCTAATGCTAAGGATAAACAGAATTAACCCTCCGGCCAGGATCGACGTGTACACCGCAGCCAAATTGCTGCTTCCGGCAGCCACCACACCCACCAGCAGTACCGTAGCCGGACCGGTGATCAGGGGCAGACGATGTCCCCATAGCAACTGAACGAATAAGGCCAGTCCAGAAATAAAGAATAATTTCTGCAGGTAGACAACCTGCCCCAAGGGGTCGTTAAAGTGGAACCCGGCCACTACGTTACCAGTTATAATAATTATCGGCACGGAAATGGCCAGCCACTGCAGCCCGAATAGCATTAGTTCCCTGACCGGCGGGACATCGTCCAGGCCATATTTCAACACCAGTTTGCTCAACAAATAACCCTCTTTCAACCGCTTATTTCGGTCACACAAATCATTATTACATATCAAGTTAATACTGCCGCCTGGTAGATGTCAATAGGGCCTGACTTTTACAGTTTAAAAAAGGTGAAAAGCCCATAGTCGTTGTAAAGTGGGC
>JAENYQ010000120.1 GCA_016841675.1 Desulfotomaculum sp. | reverse complement strand
GCTACTGGCCGAACGGGACACTCGTCGCCGGTTGGATGAACTGCACCGTCAGCTTACCGGCATGGCCGGCTCACCCGCCGAATTGGCGCAGATGGAGCAGGAACTGGCCGCCGGGAAGGGCAGCGCCGCTGAACTGGAAAAGCTTCAAGCTGACTTGGCCGACCTGGAAAACCGGCAGAATTGGTTGGTGGAGCAGACGGCGGGTCTAAAGAATGAAATGGAAGCATTGGAAACTGGCGAGGAACTGTCTCTGGCCCAGCAGCAGCGGGAAATGCTGCGGGAAAAATTGTCCGTAGCTGCCCGGCAGTGGCATACAGCCGTTCTGGCGCGCACCCTTTTGGATTTGGCCCGGGAAAAACACGAGCGGGAGCGTCAGCCCACCGTATTGGCTCAGGCCTCAGAGTATATCGGCCCCATGACCGGGGGGCGTTATATCCGGGTGGTGGCTCCGGTGGGGGCGGCCCAGATGCTAGAGGTGGAAGAGCCCAATGGTCGCCGGGTTCCCGCCCGCGCCTTAAGCCGTGGCGCCGCAGCCCAGCTATACCTGGCCGTGCGGCTGGCCCTGGCCCGCCACCTGAGCACTGTGCTCACTCCCATGCCCATAATCCTGGACGACGTAACGGTAGATTTTGACGCTGCCCGCTTGCGGGGAGCACTGCAAGTGCTGGCCCAGGTGGCCCAAAATCAGCAGTTAATCCTTTTCACCTGCCACCAGCACATCCTAACCATGGCACAAGAACAAGGCAGCTCATCCCTAATTCAGCTACCCTAAATAAACCTAAAAAAGGGGACAGGCTACTTTTTCGTTCTTTGAAAAAGTTGCCTGTCCCCTTTTTTAGGTTTAGGTAATCTGATAACATCACAAAAACAATTCCCGGATTTCTTGTTCGGTCATTTTGGTGAGCATTGTTTCACCGGGCTGAATCACCGATGCGATCATGGCTTTCTTTTTTTGTTGCAGGGCGTAGATTTTTTCTTCAATGGTGCCTCTGGTGATTAGCTTGATTACCTGGACCGAATGCTGCTGCCCGATGCGGTAGGCGCGGTCGGTGGCCTGTTCTTCTACGGCCGGGTTCCACCACGGGTCATAGTGGATGACCATATCGGCCCCGGTTAAATTTAACCCCATGCCCCCGGCTTTTAAGGAAATCAAAAAGGCTTCATTTACTCCCTCATTAAAAGCATGCACCATTTTACCCCGATGCTCCATTTTAGTGGCGCCGTCCAGGTAAAAGTAGGCTATTTGTTCGCTGTCCAGGTAGTTCCTAATGATTTCCAGCATGCCGGTGAACTGCGAGAACAATAGTATCCGATGACCGCTTTTTATGGCATCGCCCATTATCTCTCTTAAGTACAGCAGTTTGCCGCTGTCTCCCTGGTAGTCTTCCAGAAAAGTACCCGGGTGGCAGCATATCTGGCGCAGTCTGGTCAATAGAGACAAAATTTTAATATGGCTTTTTTCAAATCCCCGGGTGGCTATGGATGCTTCAATTTCCCCCTTGGCCTTTTGCAGATAGGCCAAGTAAACCATCTTTTGGTCTTCGGTTAAATCAGTCAATACTTTGCTTTCTATTTTGGGGGGCAGTTCCAGCAGCACATCTTTTTTCATGCGCCGCAGTATGAATGGGGCTATTTGCTTTTGCAGTTCCTGCAGAGCCGTTGGATTTTGGTCTTTAACAATCGGCCGCTCGTATTTCTTCGTAAATTTCTGGTTCGTTAACAGATAGCCGCGCATGGCAAAATCAAACATCGACCATAGCTCGGTAAGGTTGTTTTCCAGGGGGGTGCCGGTTAAGGCGAAATACCCTCGGGCCTTAATTATTTTTACCGCCCTGGCGCCCAGCGAATGGGGGTTTTTGATTTGCTGCGCTTCGTCCAGGAAACAGTAGCTAAACTCTAAATCTTTGTACAGCTCTATATCCCGGCGGATTAAGGCGTAGGATGTGACCACCAGGTCGGCCTCTTGAACCTCTTGCAGCAGTAGCTCCCGTTCCCCGGGGATACCGGAAACCACTAGTACCTTCATGCCGGGGGCGAACTTATGGGTTTCTTCCTGCCAGTTGTAAACCACGGAGGTGGGGGCAATCACCAGCGCGGGCATCTGTACCCGCTCTTTTTCGGACAGGATAAAGGCAATGGCCTGGATGGTTTTGCCCAGCCCCATGTCATCGGCCAATATTCCACCCATGCCGTACATGGCCAGCGTTTTCAGCCATTTGAACCCGGTTTTCTGGTAGTCCCGCAACACGCCGTTAAAGCTTGGCGGAATCGGAAATTCCATATCCCGCGGTTCATTGATGTTTTGCACCAACCGCTTAAAGGCCGGGTTTCTATCGAACCGCAGATTGGATTCCCGCAAACAGCGGTCTATATACAGCGCTCGGTATCCGGGTATGGCAATCGTTTGCTTGGCCAGTTCACGCGGTGAAATGTCCAACGCGTCGATCATATCCATGGCCTGTTCCAGATTTGAATCCGGTGTGTCCAGCGGTAAGAAAGAGCCGTCCTGCAGACGGTAATACTTTTTCTTCTCGCGCAGCGACTGGAAAATTCCGCCCAGTTCGGCAACGTCAATGCCTTCCAGGTCAAAAGAAAACTCCAGCATCCCGCTGTCCTCGTTCAGGCGGACGCCCCCGGTGATAACTGCCGCACTCTTGGTGCGCATGCTGCGAAAGCTTGCGGAATAAAAAACTTCGGCCCGGGTCTGAACTTCCGGCAGCATGTGGCATACAAACTGGTATATTGCTTCGTCCTCTTTCAGATATAGATTTCCATTCAGGGTGCGAAACTCCGCTTGTTCGAATAGGTTGGTGATGGCTCTTTCACCTTCGGCGTCACGAACCAGTATTTTGTTTCCCGCTTGAAGGCCGGGCCCGCCGGCAAAGGGGTTAAACTGTATTTCCCCGTAACTGAACTCAACCCTGGCCGTAACTGCGTCATCCTCTTTATCCAGGTAAACTTTAACGTGTAAATTGGCTTCATGCAAAACTTTTTTAACCGCCGGCGTAATTGTAACTTCCCCGATCTGTTTCAATATCGGCAATAATTCACCAACTAGACGTTCTTTCTGGTGTTTGGAAAAACTGACGCCAGCGGGGGATTGCAATAAAGCCTTTAAAAACGGCAAAAAGAACTTGTTTTGCCGGTCCGATACTTTGTAAACCTGGCCCTCCAGGAAAAAGTACTCTCCATCTCCCAGCAGGGGAAACAGTTTAATCTTCTGCCATTGCAAAAGCAGGTCGTCCTTGCTTTTACCCAGTGTAAATTGCAGCGGCAGGTCCTGTTCCACAATCTTCACATCTTTGTGTTCAGCTTCATGAAGTTTTAAATTGAATTCATGAGCATGGGCATGTAAAAGCGCAAGCAACCTTTTAGCCGCTGCCGGAGTTAAAAAGACGTGTTTGCCTTTGAACAGTTTTGCCTGGCCATTTGACCAATGCGATGACCAGGGGTCTTTGATTTGTTCCTCCATTTCGTACAATTCGTGCAGCAGGTTGATTATGAGCTTGTCCCCGGGTTGGAATTCGTGCGTGTCCGGGTCGAGGGTAAACTGCTTGCCAAATTCGATTATCTCGCCGTTGTGGGCGGCCTCAACCAGCTGCTTTACGTTTTTAACCACGTAAGGCTTTTTTTCACCCAGGCGTAAAGAAAGGGTCGAAATAGATTTACGAGAGTTCTTTGAATCATGAAATATTTCCAGGTTTATTTCCAGGTTGATTGTCTTTTTTGGTGGGGTGTTTAGGTGATACTCGAAATAATCAAGAATCTCGTCCGCCGGTTGGAAACCAGCCTCAGGTCCATTGGCTTTATTCGTCGTCTGTACGATGCTGCACCTGCGTTGGCAGGCCTTTAAAAGGGCAACGATATGCTTGCAGGCTCCATTGTACTGGAAATAGGCGGGGCAGTCGCAGGACATGTTAATTACTTCCCCCGTGTGTGAAAAACCAACGACCACTTCGTAATCATCACTGCCCACGACTATGGCTGAAACGCTCAAGTTTTCCTCACCTATACCAATATCGGTCACCCGGTTGGATCGATAATAGGCCAGGCCTTTGTTGTAAACCCGTTCGTTTGTTGCCAGCTCTTTGATCATCCCGTCAGTTATGGTAAACATTAAGCACCCCGCGCTAAACTATTTATATTCATTCTACTATATTCTACAAAAAAATGAAGTAATTTTCGAGTGTCTAGTCTTTAATGATCAAGTAGTCTTTCATTTTACCACCATCTGACGTCCTTACGAATCGAACGCTGGAGAAGAGGCTGGCATACCATATAAGGTATATTAATTAACGGGTGGTTACTTATTCAGGTTGTAATAATTTAACATGGTTATACCGTTAACTCAGTAAGTGGTACGGTGTCGTGTCATTCTGAGCGAAGTGAAGAATCTAGATCCTTCGCTAACGCTCTTAGATGACAGCTCTCCCCCCGCAGTGCGCAATTGTTTATTAAAAATGTTTACCTCATCAATGGGGATTACTGAGTAAAGGGAATAATCATGTAATTTAATTCCAGACAAGTTTCTTAAAAAAAGGTTTTGCGCTTACTATTTAAACCTAATCTTAAATTGACATCGCCGCCTTCCAACGCATATAATTAGGGGTGTTTATTGTGAGCGGGGGGTAGTTTTATCGATGGTACGTTTATTTGGCACTGACGGCGTCCGCGGCGTGGCCAACCGTGATCTCACTCCGGAACTGGCCTTTAAACTGGGCCGGGCCGGGGCGTACGTGATGGTCAGAAGCCGGGGCGGTCGCATGGTGGTGGGCCGGGACACCCGGGTTTCCGGGGACATGCTGCAAGCGGCTCTGTCTGCCGGTATCTGCTCTGCCGGGGTAGATGTCCTTAACGTGGGCGTTATCCCTACTCCGGCGGTGGCACTGCTCACCAGAGATCTGGGTGCTGACGGGGGCGTGATTATCTCAGCCTCGCATAATCCGGTGGAAGACAATGGCATCAAATTCTTTGGTCCCAGCGGCTTCAAGTTGTCCGACGCCAAAGAGCGGCTAATCGAGGAAATGTTGGCCGACCCCACCCACGAGGTACCCACCCCGGTGGGCGGGAACGTGGGCAGAATTCAACAAGTGTCCGAAGCCGACGACCGTTACGTGGCCTTCCTCAAGCAAACCATAAACCTGGACCTAAAAGGTTTAAAAGTGGTGGTAGACTGTGCCAACGGCGCGGCTTACCGGGTAGCCCCCCGAGTATTACAAGAACTGGGCGCTGAGGTGGTGCCCATGTTCAACACCCCGGACGGGGTGAATATCAACAGTGGTTGCGGCTCCACCCATCCAGATGTCTTGCGGCAAACAGTAATTCATACCGGCGCTCACCTGGGCTTGGCCCACGACGGGGACGCCGACCGGCTGATCGCTGTGGATCACCGGGGCGAACTGGTGGATGGTGACCAAATCATGGTCATGTGTGCCCGGCACCTGAAAGCTCAGGACCGATTGCCCAAGAACACTGTGGTGGTCACCGTCATGAGCAACATGGGCCTGCATATCGCCATGCGGGAAGCGGGCATCGAAGTGGCCCAAACCGCGGTTGGCGACCGCTACGTGCTGGAGGAACTGTTGCGCACCGGCGCTACCTTTGGTGGTGAGCAGTCGGGCCATATTTTGTATCTGGACCACAGCCCCACCGGCGACGGCATTCTTACCGCCCTGCAGCTTCTTGCAGTGGTACAGTCTACCGGGCGCAGCCTGGCCGATTTAGCGGCGCAAATGGAACGCCTGCCCCAGCTGTTGGAGAACGTAAAAGTGGCCAACAAGCATCGGGTAATGTCCAGCCCGGCGCTGGCCCGTGCCATTAAGAAAGCCGAAAGAGGCCTTGACGGTCAGGGCCGCATCCTGGTACGCCCCTCAGGTACCGAATCCCTGGTCAGAGTAATGGCCGAATGCCGGGACGAAATTCAAATGCGGCAGGTGGTGCAGGAACTGGTTGAACTGGTGCGGGGCCTGTAGCCTAACCCATGCAGAATTATACTAAACCTTAAATTAGGAGGTGACCCGATACCGCCGGAGGAGACCGCGGAACCGTAACTGAAAATTGCATCTTTCAAGCGCCAGAACCCGGCGTGCTGCCGGGTTGACGAGGAGGGAGTCTAATCGAATTTTTCGGCGGATGCTCCCCGGTCGGCCACGACCGTAAAAGGTACTACAAAACCAGCGGGTAACCGCAGGGACAAAGGGTACCTGGTGGTCAGATCATTGGCATATAATACCTTTAAGCCGTCAACTGAGGTATTTTCCTATGACGGTATTTTTATTGCCTTTTTTACCCCGGCGGGATAAAAAATTACCGGGGCGATAAAATTGAACTGTAACGGAGGTTTAAAATATATGTGTGGAATAGTTGGTTACCTGGGTCAGCGCCAGGCCGCGCCCATCCTGCTGGAAGGACTGCAGCGTCTGGAATACCGAGGCTACGACTCCGCCGGGATCGCTGTCGTTGAAAACGGCGTAATCAGGCTGGATAAGAAAAAGGGCAAACTGGCCAATCTGCGCGAAAAACTGAACGGCTCCATGCCCCAGTCTACTGTGGGCATTGGGCACACCCGCTGGGCTACCCACGGGAAACCCAGCGACCGAAACGCCCACCCGCACTTGGACTGCTCGGGCCGCTTCGCGGTGGTACACAACGGGATTATCGAAAACTACATCACCCTGCGGGAATGGCTCATCTCCAAGGGGCACCAGTTCCGCTCCGAAACCGACACCGAGGTGCTGCCGCACCTGGTGGAGCAGCTATACAATGGCGACTTGGTGGAAACCATGCTGCGGGTGGTTAAAAAAGTAGATGGCTCCTTCGCCGCGGTGGCCCTGGCTCTGGACGAACCCGGCCGGTTAGTGGCTGCCCGCCAGGACAGCCCGCTGGTGGTGGGTCTGGGTGACGGGGAAAACTTCCTGGCCTCGGACATCCCGGCACTCTTGAGCCACACCCGGCAGACCCATATCCTGGAAGATGGCGAGTTTGCCGTGCTGACCCGGGAGCGGGTGGAAGTACTGGACCGCGGCGGCAGCCGAGTGGATAAAAAAATATTTCATGTCAAATGGGAAGCGGCCCAGGCTGAAAAAGACGGTTATGCCCACTTTATGCTCAAAGAAATTCACGAGCAGCCCCGGGCGCTGCGGGAAACCCTGGGTGGGCGCATCGCCCCGGACGGCAGCGGCGTGGTGCTGGATGAACTGAACATCCCGGACCAGCAGATCCGGGACATTAACAAAATCTTTATCACCGCCTGCGGCACTGCCTTTCACGCCGGCGTGGTAGGGAAGTACATCATTGAAGACCTGGCCAGGGTGCCGGTGGAAGTGGACATCGCCTCGGAATTCCGCTACCGTAACCCTCTGGTGGACGATAAAACGCTGGTCATCGTGATTAGCCAGAGCGGTGAAACCGCCGACACCCTGGCGGCGCTGCGGGAAGC
>JAENYQ010000007.1 GCA_016841675.1 Desulfotomaculum sp. | reverse complement strand
CCTAGTTAAATGCGCCCATACAGTGGTTGGATTCATAGCAATGACACGACGCTGTCACTTACTGAGTTAACGGTATAACCATGTTAAAAAATAAGACCCCGTTTATAGGGGTACTTACTTAACTTCTATTGTTTGGTGGGCGGCGGTTGTTGTTGAACGGTCGGCGAGCATCTCTATCCCTGGGTCCTGGGGGCCTGTCCGGCCTGGGAACATAACCTTCCGGAACCGGCAAGGTATCTTTCTTGGACAACTTCAATCGGCCCTGATTATCATAGCCGATAACCTTGACTTCGATAATGTCTCCCTCTTTAACCACATCTTCAACCTTTTCAACCCGTTCGTATGCCAGTTGGGATATATGCACCAGACCTTCTTTGCCTGGCAAACCGAGCACTCCCGGTATAACCTCAACAAAGCAACCGAAATCAGTAACCCTGGTCACCTTGCCATTATATACCTCACCGGCTTCCACATCTGCAGTCAAGCTTTCTATTATGGCCAGGGCTTGCTTGCCGGCAACCGGGTTAACTGCGCCGATATAAACCTTACCGTCGTCCTCAATGTCGATGTCGACACCGGTTTCTTCGATAATTTTTTTAATAATTTTCCCGCCGGGTCCAATCACGTCCCTAATCTTATCAGGGTGAACGCTGGTTTGGATAATTCTGGGTGCATATGGTGACAGGTCGTCATTAGGCTTGGGTATCACTTCGGTCATCTTGCCCATGATGTGCATACGCCCCTCGTGGGCTTGTTTCAGGGCAGTTTGCAGTATTTCCCTGCTGATACCGGCTATTTTAATATCCATTTGCAGGGCGGTCACACCACGGCTGGTACCGGCTACTTTGAAGTCCATGTCGCCTAAGTAATCTTCCATACCCTGGATATCGGTAAGTACGGCAAACTCTTCCCCTTCCTTGATTAGACCCATAGCCACTCCGGATACTGGTGCTTTAATGGGCACCCCGGCTTGCATTAGAGCCAGACAACCAGCACACACACTGCCCATGGAAGTAGAACCGTTACTTTCCACAGCCTCTGATACAATCCTAATCGTGTAGGGGAAGCTCTCTTCAGGAGGCAGTGTCGGTTCAAGGGCACGCTCAGCAAGAGCTCCGTGACCTATTTCCCTTCTTCCGGCTGAACGCATCGGTTTGGTCTCACCGGTGCTGAAGGGCGGGAAGTTGTAGTGATGCATGAACCGCTTGCTTTCCTCGGTCCCCAAACCATCCAGAATCTGTTCCTCGGATATGGCCCCCAGTGTTACGATGGACAGCACCTGGGTCTGCCCCCGGGTAAAGAGCCCGGATCCGTGCGTTCGTGGCAACAGCCCCACTTCAACCGAAATGGGCCGTACTTCGTTAAGCGCCCTGCCGTCAATGCGTACCCGGTCAGCCAGAATGAAACGGCGCATAAGTTTCTTTTCGATGCTTTCCAAAACGCTGCCGATGGCTTTTTCCTGCTCCGGATAACTCTCCGCCAGCTCAACAAGAAGTTTGTCTTTGACCTGATCCAATAGTTCTTCACGCGCTTGCTTGGTCAATTGCTGGCCAATGCACTGTTGCACAGCGGCTTTAATATCTTCCATAGCGTGCGCGTTGACAGCACTTTCAATGTCTTCGCCCACAACCGCCAATTCGGGTATGAATTTTTCCTTGGCCAGGCCCATTTCCAACGCTTCCCGGCGGAAGTCTTCGATTGCCTCGACGATCTCCCGGATTTTATCATGTCCGGCCATAATCGCTTCCAGCATCACTTCTTCAGGTACTTCTTTTGCTCCAGCCTCCACCATCATAACGGCGTCTTTGGTGCCGGCCACCACCAGGTGCATGCTGCTTTTTTCGGTGTTTTCAACATTAGGGTTAAATACAAACTTGTCCCCTACCCGGCCGACAATAACCCCACCAATTGGCCCTTGAAACGGCACATTGGACAGGTGTAGCGCAGCTGAAGCGCCAACCATTGCTGCCATTTCCGGCGGGTTGTCCTGTTCAACAGACATAACGATGGCAATAACTTGAACTTCATTGCGCATGCCCTTTGGAAACAGTGGCCGAATCGGCCTGTCCATCATTCGAGCGGTCAAAGTAGCTTTTTCGCTGGGCCGCCCCTCTCTTTTAATAAAACCACCGGGGATTTTGCCAACTGCATAACGCCTTTCCTCATAGTCACAGGTGAGGGGAAAGAAATCAAGGCCTTCCCTCTTTTTTTTGGACATAGTGGCCGTAACTAAAACCACGGTTTCCCCGTAACGAACCAGCACTGCTCCTCCGGCCTGCTTGGCTACCCGGCCTGTTTCCAGTATCATCGGCCTGCCACCGATTTCAATTTCCTTTTGTAAAATCTGTTTTTGCAACATAACGGGGTTGTACCCGGTTACTGAATTCGGTATTTTAAGAGGATGTTTGAAAAATTCGCGCAAGATGCACTTGAATTTCTCGGTTGAATCGGCTTTTGCGGTGCTCCGCTCCCTAAGCCTTCTCCCCCTTAAACTGCTCGTGTTTATCGTGCTCCTTTACGAACACTCAAAAACCGTCCGAAACCGAACCGGTATCCTCCTTTCGACCTCAGTCAAGTTTTGTGATCAGCGATAATCCGATAATAATAACAACAAAAAAAGCTAATTCTACACATTTAGTAGTATATCCTGCCTATTTTATAAAAAATACATGCAAAATATACTACCTTACACAAAATGTAAAAAGCGGGACATGCCCGCTTTTTGCTTTACTTGCGCAAACCTAATTTTTCGATCAGCGTACGGTACCGGTTGTAATCGCGGTCTTTAAGATAATTCAACAACGACCGGCGCTGTCCAACCATTTTCAACAGTCCGCGGCGCGAGTGGTGGTCTTTTTTGTGGATTTTTAAGTGGCCGGTAAGATCGTTAATTCTTTTGGTCAAAATGGCCACCTGCACCTCGGGTGAACCGGTATCGCTATCGTGCAGCTTATAGGTTCCAATTACATTCTGTTTTTCCTCTAAGGATAAGGCCATGTTTTCACCTCCTGATTTGTTTAATCGCTGTCAGCCAAGTTAACCGCCGGAGATAAACGTATTCCCTAGCTGACAGTTCATTATTTGGTGTTCAAAGTTATTTTTGAACACTTATTTAAAAGGATGTCCTTACTTTATACATCCATTTAAACGCTGTTTATTTGCCGATAATTGTGATTACCAACCGCCCCGAAGAAATATCCTTGGCCACAATGTCGAACATTCGTCCAGATTTGGCAAAAAAACCTCTGAATCGCGTGGCCGTAGGTATGCGACCGGGTACGCTGCCAGCAGCGGTAACAATATCGGCGGTAGTAATTTTATCCTGTCGATAGTCGCGCAACCTTTTGCGCGCGTGTTCAGTGACTATTATTTTCATTTCCATTATCGATTCAATTCGTCCCGGCCAACCGGGCCATTTCATCCTCTTCCTGAGCTAAAAATGCGTACAATGCATCCTTAAACGCAATTAGCTGCGCATCTTCCATCTGCGATTGAATATATATCTTTTCCAGTTCCTTCTTTAGTTCCTGAAAATCTTCGCTCAGGCAAATTAGGGCGATATGATTCAGCCATTTTTTAATTTCCTCGTCGGGTGAATCAAACCTGGGGATCCCCATGAATGAAACGACTCCCTTCCCCCCACCCTGGAAAATAGAAACAACGGCGCAGGGCTTCTTTATTGTAGCATATTCTACCTGTCAAGTAAACTTACTTGGATGACTTGGATAGTCTTATAAAGTCCCCACGGTATCCTTTAAAATTTGATTTGAATGCACTAATTAATACCTGGTTTGAGTTAACTTATCACAAGTTTATCTTAAACACTGTTGTCGTGCCGCTTTACTTTCAACCAACACAAGAGTTAACTTATCACAAGTTTATCTTAAACCACTTATTTAAAATATATTAGTTCCTCGAACCTTTTATACTATTGCATAAACTTGTAGTTACTTTACTGACGCATAAGCATCATTGCGTGCCTGGTGGATGTCGCTGCGGATTTGTTCCAACAGTTTATCCACTGATGAGAATCGTTTCTCTTCCCGCAACCGGCGGATAAAATAAACCTGCATATGCCTGCCGTATAGATTACCGGAAAAATCAAGCAAATGTACCTCTATTGTACGGAAGTATCCATTTCCGTGAAATGTCGGTTTCACCCCAATATTGGCTACCCCTAGGAATGTATCCCCATCCACCTGCACCTTAACCGAGTATACACCGTTGGCAGGGATTAATATTCCAGGATTGGTTTCCAGGTTGGCGGTGGGAAAGCCCAATTGATTACCGCGCCTTTCACCGTAAACTACCTCACCTTCCAATACGGGGCAATAACCCAAATATTTTCTGGCTTCTTGTATATCGCCGTCGGCAAGAAGGTTTCTAATTAACGTGCTGCTTACAGGCCGTTCATTAATGGCAACGGGGCTAATAATTTCCACCCTAAAGCCCAGGTTTTGGCCCATACTTTGTAACAAATCCGGAGTCCCCCGGCCCATATAGCCAAAGGTATAATTGTAGCCTACAAAGACTGTGTTTACACCAAGGTGCCGGTATAAAATATCGTTCACAAAATCTTCCGGACTAATACGGGCAAATTCAAGAGTAAATGGAACCAGAATTAATACTTCCACTCCCAGACCCTTAAACATTTTTTGTTTGATAGTAGGTAATAAAATCATGGGTGGCGCCGCTTCCGGGTTTAAGACTGCCATGGGGTGGGGCGTAAAAGTAAATACAGCGGCGGTGCCATCTACTTCTCTGGCCCTGTCCACCAGGTCGCCGATTAGTTTCCGGTGACCAAGGTGCACACCGTCAAAGTTACCCAAACCAATAACCATATTGCTATATTTTTCTTTTAAGTCAAGCCAATTATTGTAAACATACACGCTAAAACAACCTCCGCATCTAGTACAGCGACACAAAAAACAAATAGCCGTAAAAATACAAGTGATTTAAAAATGCGGTTATTTTATAAATCCTTACCAGGCTTTTGTGTCAAAGCTGCACGCTCTCAATCAGACAGTGCTATCTATTGGGGACCTTCATACTTTAGGGACCTTCATACGTTGGGGACATTCATACGTTGGGGACATTCCTCTGAAAGAGGTGTGTCCCCTTTCCTAATTTGGAGGTGTGTCCCCTTTCCTTATTTGGAGGTGTGTCCCCAATAGATAGCACTAGTCTAAATTAGTACCTTTACTGGTTGGAACATCCGGTATTCAGGTTTTCCCGCCACCGGGCTAACCGTAGCTAGGGCCAGTAGTCCGGCCTCTCCTTCGATACGCACCACCCGATGCGGCGAAACGAAGGCTTCCATGGACGTAACCGGTAAGGGCACCTTGTTTCCGCAACGTACAGCCGTAACAGCCGACCCCGCAATAGATACACTGGGCAAATGCTCCAGGGCTTTACTCATGGAAACTATTACCTCGCCAATTTCCCCGCTGATGCTTTTCTCTTTTAGTTTTTCCAGGGTGATGGTACTCTCCAGCGGAAACACACCGGCCCCGGTACGCAACAAAAAAGACATGTGCGCACCACAACCAACTTTCTGACCCAGATCGTGGCACAAAGTGCGGATATACGTTCCCGCCGAACAGTGAACGTCAATAATTGCCCTTGGGGCCTCAAGCTTATCATTAATGAAACTGATTAGAGTTAATTCGTATATATGAACTGCACGGGGCTTTCTTTCCACTTCTATTCCAGCCCGGGCCAGCTCGTAAAGCCTCTTCCCCTGGTGCTTTAGTGCGGAAACCATGGGCGGTATTTGTTCAATACGGCCTCGGAAACCAGCCAGGTATTGTTCAACCAGTCCGGCATCCAGGTCACCTGCGTAACACTCATTAACAATATCGCCAAAACTATCCTGAGTCGTGGTGGAACGACCAAAAATAACTTCAGCCCGGTATTTTTTCTGATCCGGCAAAAACTCAATAACCCTGGTAGCCTTTCCCAGGCACACCGGCAGTACACCAGCGGCTCCGGGATCAAGAGTTCCGGTATGGCCAACCTTTTTCTGACCGGTAGTTTTTCTGATATAATAAACAACATCGTGGCTGGTCATACCCGGTGGTTTTAAAACACTGATAATCCCGTTCATTTTCCCTCTTCCTCCAGGGCAATCAGCGCAATATCAGTGATCTGCCGCCGAATGTCTACCAGTTTGCCTTCCACGGTACAGCCGGAAGCCCGTTGATGACCACCCCCACCGAATTGGGAAGCCAGTTTATTAACATCTAGAAAATGCTTGGAACGGAAGCTGATTTTAAATCTCCCGTCTTCCATTTCGCGAAAAAACAGGGCCACTTCCACCCCTTTAATGGTTCGGGGGTAATTAGTTACGCCATCAACGTGTTCATCCCGTGCATTTAATCTGTTTAAAGTGTTCCTCTCTATGTACATCGAGGCCAATCTGCCGCAGGGGCTGACTTCTAATGTTTTTAATACTTCACCCAGCACCTGCAGGCAGACCAATGGCTTTTCCTCGTATAATTTTTTATTAATTTGCGTAGCGGATATCCCTGTTTCCATCAACCGGGCAATAATTCGGTGGGTGGCCGGTCTTACCCCATCGTAACGGAAAGACCCGGTATCAGTATTAATAGCCACGTAAAGACATAAAGCTATATTAACATCAATGTCAACAGGAAGTAGTTGCAGCAGCTCGTATACTATTTCTCCCGCTGCCGGCGCCTGCGCATCATTTAAGTATAGATGTCCGAAGTTGCTCCCACCTGCATGGTGATCAATGATAATAATGCTGTTAAACTTGTCTAGCATTGCTTTAAATTGTCCCAACCGGTCAGGCACCGAACAATCCACCGAAACAAAAACTTCCGGCATATCCGGCACCTGTAGTTCGGACTTAATATCATCCGCTCCAGGGAGTAAACCAAGGTATTGGTCCGGCACCGGGTCCGGGCTGAGCAGGTGAACCTGTTTTCCCATGCTGCGCAGAGCCAGGCCCAGAGCCAGCACAGATCCAAGGGAATCACCGTCCGGCATAACGTGTCCGCAAAGTGCAATGCTTTCGGTGGTGCGCAACATATCTGCCACCGCAGACAGAAGATCCGACCGGCTAGTCATCTTTTACCCTTACCTCGTTTAATAATTGAATTACCCTGGCACCGTGGTCCAATGATTCATCTAGCTTAAAGGTAACCTCCGGAACATGCCGCATTCTAATCCGACGGCCTAACTCAGTGCGAATAAACCCCTGTGCTTTTTTCAGCGCAGCCATAGTTAATTCACGTTCTTTCTCCGCACCTAATACGCTGACGTATATCTTAGCGTATTTCAAATCACCGGAAACTTCTACGCCAGTCACGGTAGCAAAACCGACACGCGGATCTTTAAGCTCGGCTCGCAGCATTTCGGAAACTTCCTTTTTTATTGATTCGGCCAACTTTTCCGGCCGGTGGGACATGGAAATCCCCCCCCATTTGGATTCTTTAAAAGCCGGCTTCACCGCAGCACCCAACTGCAATTATTATGTCACTCTGTCCTATTATTGAATCTGCGGGTTTAAATGCAATAGGCATCAGTCAGCAACAAGGGGAATCATCTGACTTCTGCCCTTTAAGCCAGCTCCCTTTTTACAGCCTCCGTTGTAAATGCCTCCAGCTGATCATTTTCCCTGATATCATTAAATCGATCAACGGTAATGCCACACTCGTAACCATGAACAACTTCGCGTACGTCATCCTTAAATCGCTTAAGCGATTCTAAGGTCCCCTCATGGACCACGATACCGTCCCGGATTACCCGGACCCCGGCATCCCGGGTTATTTTACCCTCAGTGACATAGCAGCCGGCAATGGTACCAACCTTGGACACCTTGAATGTTTTACGCACTTCTACGCGCCCCAGGATTACCTCTTTGTATTCCGGTTCCAACAGGCCGCTCATAGCCGCCTTGATATCCTCAATGGCGTCGTAAATAACTCGGTAGAGTCGGATATCAATTTTTTCAGCTTCCACTGCTTTTCTGGCATTCTCGCCGGGCCGCACGTTAAAACCAATCACAATGGCGTTTGATGCCGAAGCCAGCATAATATCTGATTCGGTGATCGCACCAACACCGCCGTGAATTACGTTCACCCGGACCTCTTCAGTATTTATTTTTTCCAGGGCCTGCCGCACAGCCTCAACCGAACCCTGCACGTCGGCTTTAATAATAATGTTTAATTCTTTGACCTGGCCCTCTTTGATTTGGTTGAACAAATCATCCAGGGATACCTTGGGCGCGGCGGTTTTCATTTCCACTTCCCGCTTTTTCGCCAGCCGTTCGTCTACCACCTGTTTACCAAGTTTTTCGCCTTCCACGGCAAAGAACAGTTCACCGGCAGGCGGAACTTCAGAGAACCCTAATACCTCAACAGGTGTTGAAGGCCCCGCTTTTTTAACCCGACGGCCTGCATGATCCACCATAGCCCGCACTTTACCATAAGCGACTCCGGCGATGATAAAGTCGCCTACTTTTAGCGTTCCGTTTTGTACCAGTATAGTAGCTACCGGGCCGCGCCCCTTATCCAGTTCGGCCTCAATTACAGTACCCCGTGCCGCCCGGTTGGGATTGGCCTTAAATTCGTTGATTTCTGATACCAAGAGAATCATTTCCAGCAATTCATTAATGTTGGTTTTTTCCTTAGCCGAAACTTCAACGAAAATTGTTTCCCCGCCCCATTCTTCGGCAACCAGATTATATTCGGTCAGCTCACGTTTTACTTTCTGGGGTTCGGCACCGGGTTTATCTATCTTGTTGACGGCAATGATGATGGGCACTTCCGCAGCCCGGGCATGGTTTATAGCTTCCACTGTCTGCGGCATTACCCCGTCATCCGCTGCCACCACCAGGATGGCAATATCAGTTACCTTGGCCCCCCTGGCCCGCATGGCCGTAAATGCCTCGTGACCGGGTGTATCAACAAAGGTAATTTTTTTGCCTTTATGTTCTACTTGGTAGGCACCGATATGCTGGGTAATACCACCTGCCTCGGAGGCAGTTACATTTGATTCCCTAATCGAGTCAAGCAGTGATGTTTTGCCATGGTCAACGTGACCCATGATAGTTACTACACAGGGGCGTGCACGCAGGTCCGCCGGGTCGTCTTCAGTTTCCTGAACCACTTGGGCCTCTTTTTCCATATCCATTTTTACGTGCACTTTAAAACCTAATTCATTAGCCAGGATGGTAGCCGTGTCGGAATCAATTTCTTGGTTGATACTGGCCATTACACCCAATGCCATAAGTCTTTTAATTATTTCAGATGCGCTAATGGACATCCTTTCAGCCAAGTTTTTCACGGTGATATTTTCACCGATGGTAATGGGCTTTTTCTCTCTAACCGGCACCTGCCGCGTTTCCTGTTGGGGTCTTCTCTTTTGCCCCCCCCGCTTAAAGGCCTGCGACTTTTCATTCGAAAGATCGCGTTTATCAAAGCGTCCTTTTTTATCTACTTTACCCTTATATGCTTGCTTTTCAACTTGCTTAACCCGTTCCTGAGCCTTGGTTTTTTCCAAAGCTTTAACTTTATCTGGTTTCGCCTTCTCAGCCAGCTTTATCTTGGCTGCATCTCCCCCACGTGGACCAGGTGCTCCACTACGGGGAGTGGGTGCGCCACCGCGCGGCCCCGGAGCCGAACCACCACGTGGACCAGGCGCCCCACCACGAGGACTTGGTGCACCTCCGCGGGGAACAGGGGCACCGCTACGAGGACCAGGTGCTCCACCTTGGTAGTTTGATGTTCCTGTACCACGAGGCGCGGGTGCACCCATGGGAGGCCGCCCATCTTTACGACCATGTTCATATTGTGGCCTTTGTGGCCTGCTATCAGTAGCACCGGTCCTGTTATTTTGGGTGTGCTCTGCCGGTCTTGGCCGGTTATCTCTGTTATCACGTCGTTCGCCGGATTTTGTTTCAGGTCTGACCGCCGCCGGTTGCCTTTCCTGCGGCATTGGTTGGTTTTCCTGGGGAACCTGCTTAGGCTGCTCATTGGATGGTGATTGCGGTTGCTTTTGAGAAACAGGTTTCACCTGAATGTCAGCAGAATTTTTCCTGGGTGGAACCCCTTTCCCAGCATTATAACGCATTGGTTTTTCCGTGAATCTTCTGTCGGGCGGCCGTGATGGGACCCGATCTACCAGCCCTGGACCGCGATCGTTACGGTTTTGAGCGTCGCGCTGGTTTTCCCGACTTGTACGTGGCGCTCCCTGCCGACCGGCATCAGCACCATCACGTGGCTTTGGCGGTGCCGGCCGATTATTGTTAACCGGCCTGTTAGCGGTAGCCGGCTTGACGTTTTGAGCCTTATAATGATTTGTTAACCGTACTATATCAGCATCGTCCAGGGTACTCATATGGGATTTTGTTTCCACACCCATGCGAGCAAGCTGCCGCATTAATTCCTTGCTTTCCAAATCTAGTTCCTTGGCAACTTCATGGACTCGTTTTTTTACCAAAAAAAATCACCTCCGAAAAATTAGAAAACGTTCATAGGCCAGCATCTCCCCTTTCCATCGCCCCGGCAACACCCCGGGCCAATTGCTCGTCGGTTATCGCCGCCACAGCACGAGGCGGTTTTCCCAACAGTTTACCCAGTTCATCTCTGGAAGCGTAAAAGAAAACGGGAATACTCTTTTCATCAGCCAGTCGGACATATCTTTCCTTACTACGCGGTGCGGCGTCTCTTGCTATTACCAGCGCCTTGACCTCGTTACGCAGGATACTCTTTTCTACGGCGGTACCTCCGCTCAACACCTTGCCGGCCCGCCTACACAGCCCAAGCATCCGCTGTACCGGGCCGGTCACGGTTGACCCAGCCTTTCCAGCAGGCCTTCCTTGATCCCCGGGTCTATTTGCTGTTTTAGGGCCTTTTCCAAACGTTTTCCTTTAATGGCCTTTTCCAGACATTCAGCACTAGGGCAAATATAGGCGCCGCGTCCCGAGCGTTTGCCTGTATGGTCTACTTCAATAGACTCTTCCGGTGTTCTAACTACCCGAATTAGTTCCCGCTTGGATTTCATTTCCTGGCAGCCAACACACATCCGCTGCGGGATTTTTTTTACCCTGGGCAAGTCAGCCACCCCCTATTCTATGAACTCCTCTGCAAACAGGTCCTCATAATCAGGGTATAATTCCGCCATCTGGCTTTCACTCTTGATATCTATTTTCCACCCAGTCAGTTTGGCTGCCAGTCGCGCGTTTTGACCTTCTTTGCCGATGGCCAGAGAAAGCTGGTAATCAGGTACGATTACTCTGGCCACTTTTTCGTCTTCCCAGACTTCAACGGCTACTACTTTGGCCGGGCTCAACGAACTGGCCACAAACTTGGAAGGATCGGGGTCCCACTTGATGATATCTATTTTTTCACCATTCAGTTCATTTACTATGGTTTGCACACGCATACCCTTGGGCCCCACGCAGGCACCCACGGGATCAACATTTTCATCTCTGGAGTATACAGCTATTTTGGAACGGTGTCCGGCCTCCCGGGCAACCGATTTCAACTCCACTACGCCTTCCTGTAATTCGGGCACCTCCAGCTCAAACAACCTTTTAAGCAAGCCGGGATGGGTGCGGGAAACAAAAACTTGCGGGCCCTTGGTGGTCTTGCGCACCTCAACAATATAGGCTTTAATTCGGTCGCTCTGCCGATAATTCTCACCCGGCATCTGTTCGGCCTGGGTCAAAATCGCTTCGGTTTTACCCAACTCAATATATATATTTCTTTGTTCTAATCGTTGCACCACACCGTTAATAATATCACCTTCGCGATTGGCAAACTCCTCGTAAATTATATTACGCTCAGCCTCGCGTATTCTCTGTACCACCACCTGTTTAGCCGTTTGAGCGGCAATGCGTCCGAAATTTCGGGGCGTAACCTCGGTTTCCACAACATCATTTAGCACATACAATGGATCTATCGCTTGAGCCTCTGACAACGAAATCTCGACTCTTTGGTCTTCCGCTGCCTCAACAACATTACGCCGGGCATATACCTTGCAGTCCCCTGTTTCCCGGTCAATATGTACTTTAGCGTTTTGCAGCGATCCGAAGTTCCTCTTATAGGCAGAAAGCAGCGCAGCCTCAATGGCCTCAAGCAGGACATCAACTGAGATCCTTTTTTCCTTTTCCAGATCTCTCAGGGCTTCTAAGAATTCGGTATTCATTTACCCGTTTCCCTCCACACTAAAATTCAGCGACCAGCCGGGCTGACGCAACCTGCTCCATGGGAATAACAATATTGTTACCATCCGCTTCCATAGTAACCGAATGATTGCTGGCCGCCATCAACACGCCTTTAAACTTGCGCCTGCCTTCCACCGGTACGAATGTGTTCAAACTGATTTGCCGACCTGTAAACCGTTCATAATCGGCCGGTTTTTTAAGCGGCCTTTCAATCCCCGGGGATGACACTTCCAGGGTGTATGCATGGGGTACGGGATCGTGTTCGTCCAGCAGCGGGTCAACATACTCCGAAACCCGTTGGCAGTCTTCCAGACCGATTCCACCGGGCTGATCGATGAATAACCTTAAAAACCATTGACCGCCTTCTCTGACATATTGTATGTCGACCAGTTCAATTCCCATACCATCCAGCCCCGGCGCAATAAGTTTCTCCAATGTAGTCGCTACCTTACTATTGGCCATGATCAGTCCCCCTCGTGGACAATATCATTCTTAGTTTTTATTAGTATAAGACGAAAGAGTGGGCTTTACCCACTCTCCTTAAACGAAATAACCATGGAAAGCTAAAATGCAAAACGCACCTCAAGTCCAACGTCAAACCAATGATTATTATATAATAAAAGAGAGGATTTGACAAGGAAACTGCATTTCTAAGCAATATCCTTCCACTGTTTAACTTACAACCTGGTGTGACCCAATCTGCGCAAGTTGCTTTTAACTGCATCCACTACTCCATCCAAGGGGATCATTTTCATCTCCCCATTTTGCCGGGTAGTAAGCTCGACCTGGCCGCCAGCCAGGCCCTTAGCACCCACAGTAATGCGCAGCGGGTACCCTACCAGGTCGGCATCCTTGAACTTAACCCCGGCCCGTTCCGGGCGGTCATCAAACACTGCTTCCACTCCTGCATCCACAAGCTGCCGGTAAATACTTGCCGCCATGGCAAACTGGTGTTCATCCTTATGGTTCACTGGCAGCACCGCTACGTGGTAAGGCGCAATCTGAGGCGGCCAAATAATCCCCCGCTCATCATGATTCTGTTCTACAGCGGCAGCCATGGTCCTGGTTACTCCGATTCCATAACAGCCCATAATAAACAATCTGGCCTGACCGTTTTCATCTAAAAAAGTAGCGTTCATGGCCTTGCTGTACTTGTCACCTAGTTTAAATACCTGGCCAACCTCGATACCCCGGGCTTCCAGTAATTTATTGCCGCAATTAGGGCAAGGCTCGCCGGATTTTACCAACCGGATATCGGTGACAATGTCGGGCTCAAAATCCCGGCCCGGGTTTACATTTACCAGGTGCTGGTCGGCTTCGTTAGCGCCGCAAACGGCGTTGACCATAGCCATAACTTCGGAATCCACCACCATGCGCACACTTTTCAGTTTAACCGGGCCGGCAAAACCCGTCTGGGCACCGGTAACCGCAAGTATCGTATTCGGATTGGCCATATCCAACCTGACGCAATCCAAAGTATTATACAGCTTTATTTCGTTAATTTCCCGGTCACCCCGCACCAGTGCTGCTATCGTTTCCTTTTCGGTAGTATATAAAATGGTTTTAATTATTCGCTCTGGGGTAATTTTTAAAAACGCCGCCAAATCTGCAATAGTCCGGCAGTCCGGGGTATGGATTTTTTTCAACTCCAGTAACGGAGCAACTTCTTTCTCCCCCGACATAACGGCTTCAGCCCGCTCTTCATTGGCTGCGTAACTGCAATCATTACCTTCACAGTAAACTATGGTCGCCTCGCCGGAATCGGCAAGCACCATGAATTCATGGGTATCCTTACCCCCAATAGCACCGGAATCGGCAACAACAGGGCGGAAATCCAAAGCACAGCGGCTAAACACATTGTTGTACGCTTCATACATCTTATTATAACTAGCGTCAAGCCCGGCCTGATCATAGTCAAAAGAGTACAGGTCCTTCATAATGAATTCCCGACCACGCAGCAGTCCAAACCGCGGTCTGCGTTCGTCACGATATTTGTTCTGGATCTGGTATAGCAGCAAAGGCAACTGTTTATATGAGTTAATATCTCCCTTGACCAGGGTGGTAATTATTTCTTCATGGGTGGGACCAAGACAGAAATCCCGGCCATGCCTGTCCTTGAGCCGAAACAGTTCCGGGCCGTACACGTCCCAGCGGCCCGATTCCCGCCACAGTTCCGCAGGCTGAACAATGGGCATCATCAACTCTTGACCGCCCTGCCTGTCCATTTCTTCCCTGATAATTTGTTCGATCTTTCTAACCACCCGCCAGGCCAGAGGGAGCAAATTATACACCCCCGCCGCCGCCTTACGGATAAAACCCGCTTTAAGCAACAGCTGATGGCTGATTACCTCAGCTTCCGCCGGAATTTCCCGCAGGGTCGGCACCAGCATTTCCGAAACCTTCATTCCTGTACCCTCCAATAACAATGTTGTCGATCTCTTTCATTAGTTCTTCCACCAGTTCGTTTTCCGGCACTTTTCTAATCACTTGGCCCTTGCGAAAAATTAGCCCCTCACCTTTACCGCCGGCTATGCCCACATCGGCATGCCGGGCTTCACCGGGTCCGTTGACTACACAGCCCATCACTGCAACCTTAAGGGACATGTCCAACCCCGCCAAGCGCTCTTCCACTTGCTCAGCGATGCGTACCAGATTTATCTGTGTGCGACCGCAGGTGGGGCAAGATATCAACTCCACTCCCCGACGTCTGAGCCCCAGTGATTTAAGAATTTCGTAAGCCGCCCGGACTTCCAATAACGGGTCACCGGTTAAAGAGACCCGGACAGTGTCTCCGAGGCCTTCCCATAAAAGTATACCTATACCTACCGATGATTTAATGCTACCGGCAAAAGGTGTTCCTGCTTCGGTTACACCGATGTGGAGCGGATAGTCAACCTTTTGGGCCAGCATACGGTAAGCATTGACCGTTAGCGGTACATCGGAAGCCTTGAGCGATATTTTAATTTCGTAGAACCCCATATTTTCAAGCATTGTTACATGGCGTAACGCGCTTTCCACCATCGCCTGGGGAGTTACCTGACCGTCCTGGAGCAGTTCTTTTTCCAGCGAACCGGCGTTAACACCAATGCGAATAGGAATGTTTTTAACCGTGGCAGCTTTGACCACCGCCGCCACTTTTTCGTGACCACCAATATTGCCCGGATTGATGCGCAGACCGCCCACCCCGGCTTCGATGGCCGCTAAGGCCAGGCGATGGTCAAAGTGTATATCAGCCACCAAGGGAACCGACAAGTCCTTAAGGATAACGGGCAATGCCCGGGCCGCTTCCCAGTCAGGCACAGCCACCCGGACAATTTCACATCCGGCTTGAACCAGACAGTCTATTTGCTTTCTGGTGGCTGCCGCGTCCCGGGTATCAGTATTGGTCATCGATTGCACAGAAATAGGCGCGTCTCCGCCTACAATAAAGCCGCTTAGACTAATCGGCCTGCTTTTTCTACGCTTCATATTGGCAAATCCTCCGGTGAAAACGGTATTACCAGGACCCTAAATAGTTCTCCCTAAAAAACTAACTTTAACCTCTCACCAAGACTTTCTTAGGAGACACAAATAACTAACTATGGGTAGCACCACGCTAATTTTAAGGAGAAGGTGCATTTTTCATCAACAACTGAAGAATGTCATTATAAGTTATAAAAACCACCAGGAGCAACAAAAACCCAAATCCCACCAGGTGAATATAATTCTCCCTGGCTGGATCCACCGGGCGTCCTCTTAGGGCTTCAAAACCAAGAAAAATGAGCCTGCTGCCGTCAAGAGCCGGGATTGGGAACAGATTGAACAGACCCAGGTTAATACTCAGAAAAGCTGCCAGTTGCAATAAAAACAAAACCCCCGTTTCCACCGCCCGGTCGATCTCATATACTATCCGCACCGGGCCGCCTAGATCCGCAGGAACTCGTCCGGTAAACATCTGACCGATGAAATAAATAATATTATACACCGTTTGGCCGGTTAACTTTACACCCATCGTCATCGCAAGCAGCGCGTTAACTGATTCCCGGTAGGGGTAAATACCTATTACCCCCCGACCTTCCTCAGCAGTTTGGGGGGTCACTTGATACTCTAGTTGCTGACCACCCCGGAGCACTACAATATCTGTTTCCTGACCGGGACGCTGGTGAATTGCAGACGTTATGTCTTGCCACCCGGCCACTTTTTGGCCTTCAATGCTGTATATTTCATCGCCCCCCTGCAACCCAACCTGTTGGGCGGGGGAACCTGGCACAACGTCCTTTATCGACGTACTATCGGCTATCGGGTCGCCACCAAGGGCAACCAAGATAATGGCAAATAGAAGCCAGGCCAGTACAAAATTCATTAGGGGGCCGGCAGCTATAACAGCCATTCTTTGCATTACTGATTTATCGCCAAATCTTTCACCTTCGCCGGCTTCCTTGTCTTCAGGGTCCATGCCGGCCATACGCACAAAACCGCCTAACGGCAGCAACCGCAGGTTGTAAACGGTGCCGCTGCGGAGCACACCAACCAATTTGGGTCCAAAACCAAGGCTAAATTCATACACTTTGATGCCCACTGCTTTGGCCACGGCAAAATGGCCAAGTTCATGGAAAAAAATTAATATACCGAAAACAAAAATGGCCGCCCAGAAAGTAGTCATTAGATTCATCCTTTACCTAAAAACTTTTCTATATTGTTAAGCATTATCAGACAGCCTGGGTTGTCTTTTTTGAGTGACGGTTGTGTTCTCTTCCATAATCCAGACCTGATGATGTAAATTAAAATTCCCGCCGGCGAACCAGTTGTTCTGTTTCATCCCGCGCCCGGCGGTCAGTATCCAGTAACTCATCCAGTGATTCATAATGAACTGGATTATGTGCAAACATAATCTCGGACACGATATCCGTAATGGCAGTAAAGCTGATCTTTCCGGCCAGGAACGCTCCCACCGACACTTCGTTGGCAGCGTTGAGCACAGCTGGCATGGTATTTCCAGTCCGGCCCGCTTCGTAGGCCAATGCGAGGGCAGGGAACCGCTTAAGGTCCGGCTCTTCAAAAGTCAGGTCTTGAACCGGCCATCCTAACCTGGGCGCACCACCTTCCGGCCGGCAGGGGTGCAGCAGGGCATACTGGATTGGCAGACGCATATCAGGGACTCCTAATTGAGCAATAACCGAACCGTCCCTATATTCCACCATCGAATGAATAATGCTTTGCGGATGGATTACCACATTTATTCTATCATAGTCAACATCAAACAGCCATTTGGCTTCAATGACCTCCAGACCTTTATTCATCAGGGTAGCCGAGTCGACAGTTATCTTGGGGCCCATTTCCCAATTAGGATGATTAAGGGCCATGGTCGGAGTGACCTTTTCCATCTCGTCACGGGTAAAGTTACGAAAAGGGCCACCGGAAGCGGTAAGCATGATGCGTGCTAAATCACCATGACTCTCACCGTTTAAACACTGCCAAACTGCTGAGTGTTCACTATCCACCGGGGCAATTTCCGTCCCTAGGCGGCGGGCTTCATCCAATACCAATTCTCCTGCGGCCACCAGGGTTTCCTTATTGGCCAGGGCGATTTTTTTCCCAGCCCTGATAGCTGCCAGAGTAGGTTCCAGACCCGCTGCACCGGATATGGCAGTAAGCACTGTGTCCGCACCTGAAGCAGTTGCCACTGCCAGTAACCCTTCACGACCGTAGTAAACCTCGGTTCCCGATCGGGCACCCAATTCCTTTTTAAGCCAGCTTGCGTCTTCCTCTCTGCTCAACGTTGCCAGCTCGGGTGCATACCGGCGCACTTGTTCCAGCATCAGTTCTCTGTTACCGCCAGCCGCCAGAGCTACCGCTTTCAACTCACTGTTAAAACTATCCACTACCTGCAGGGCCTGCCGCCCCACTGAACCCGTACTACCTAATATAGCTAATTGGATCATGGTTCTCCTTTTTGATTAACGCATGTTCATAATATTACTTGTTAATTTTAAGTAATTCAGAATTCTAACTTCAGGAGTCAGAATTCATCATCATTTGAGGCAATAAACTGTTCTTTCCTTCTGACTTCTAAATTCTAAACTCCGAAGTATTTATTTATATACTGAAATACCGGCCTTAATAACTGCCTGAATGGCAATAACCAGGATCGGCCCCAGGAAAAGTCCCAATACGCCAATAGTTTTTAAACCAATATACATGGCCATCAACACTGCCAATGGGTGTAGCCCCAAATTAACGGCCACCACCTTGGCCTCCATCACTGCTCGTGTAACTATCACCAGTAAGTACAATACTAGTAACTGCAATCCCAACACGATATCAGAGTTAATGAATGCCCATATAGCCCATGGAATATAAATGGTGCCCGGGCCCAGCACCGGGATCAGGTCAAAAAAACCGATAATTAAACCCATGGTTATAGCGTACTCGGCTCCAATGAGCCGCAACCCGATAATACTGATTACTGTACTGATCGAAATTAGTACAAACTGGGCCCGTACATAAGCTTGAAATGCACTGGATACCTGACGGCTAACTTCTATAGTCCTTTCGCCCCAGGGAGCGGGAATAAATTTAATCCACAATTCCATTATTTTATCCCGATCTTTACTAAAAAAATAAGTGGCAATCAGACTTATTATAACTAATAAAATTGCGCTGGGAATACTGGTGACCACGTGAAGTGATATATTGAACATTTCCCGCGACCAGTGCTGAAGCGTTAGGGTAATACTGTACAGAGTATCGCGCAGGTTGTCGGTGACTGTTTCGGGCAGCGTTCCGTATAAGATAATACCCTTATGGAACCAGTCATCGATAAAAATTTGCAGCGCCGTAAATCTATCAGGTAAGGTCATCGAAAGGTCATTTAATTCTTTTAACAGCCTGAACACTAGCAGAGTGAACACAATACTAATGCTGCCAAAGAAAAGCAGCATGGCTAATGGTACGGATGCAGCCCTGGAAAGCCGGCCCTGATTACTTAAAAGAACAACCAACGGTTCCATGAAAGCACTGAATATGGCGGCAATAAGAAAAGGAAATAAAACAACCAGCATATACTTAAGCCAAGAAAACGCTTCGGGTAACACGTATTTCAGGGCCAGGTAAATGGCCAGCAGTGTTACAGTCCCCGCCAGTACGTATAAGATGTTCTGCACTGCTCGCGGCACCTAGCTCACCTCAAGTTATAATAATCTGGCCCACATAGTAGTATACCAGTGGGGCTGTAAACAACATACTGTCAAAACGGTCAAGAATACCACCGTGTCCCGGTATTAAACCCCCAGCGTCCTTAATTCCCGCCTGTCTTTTGATAGCCGACTCTACCAGGTCACCTACCTGGGCTGCCACTCCAACCAGCATACCAAGCAGCAGTACATAAGCTATTGGTAATGCAGGGTTAAAATATAAAATCAGCGCCGCCGTCAAAAAACTGCCCAACACCCCGCCTACGGCACCCTCCACGGTCTTGCCCGGGCTAAGTGTAGGTGCAATCCGGTGTTTGCCCCATTTGCGGCCCACCAGATAAGCTATGGTATCGCTAGCCCAGGTGCAGGCAAGCATAAAAACAAGCCATATCCAGCCGTCACCCAAAGTGCTAATCAGATAAAAATATAAAATTAATCCTACATAAATAGTTCCGGTAAAAGCAATAGCCGCATCAAGCGGTGTAAAACGAGGGTAAAGTTTTACCACTGTCACAAGATACATTGTCAGTATGGTTATAATAGCCGGACCCGGAAATCCATCCCGGAATACATAAGTGAACATTAGCAATACCAGACAGCCCGCCAGCATCAGCGGCAGGGGTGCCTGTAAATTAGCCCGGTTGCATATGCGGCTTAATTCCCGTGCTCCAAGAAACATCAATGCAGCGGACACTCCCAGGAGGTATACCCCCCCGTACCAAACAGCAGCCACCAGCAATGGAATACCTACCAGGGCACTTAATAACCTCAGCCCAAACACCTAATCACCAACCCGAATAGATCAATTACGTATTAATCCTCCAAAACGTCTCTCCCGGCTTTGAAAATCCAGAAAAGCTTTTAGAAGATCCCGTTTGCTAAAATCCGGCCACATAGTATCCGTGAGCCAGAACTCCGTATAAGCCAACTGCCACAGCAAAAAATTGCTTAACCGGTAATCCCCGGATGGTCTGATAAGCAGGTCGGGATCCGGCTGTCCCGCTGTATATAGGTGATCGGCCAGCACCTCGCCATCAATATCCTCTACCCTTAACTGATTACCGTTTATCTTTTGAGCTATTTCACGGATTGCCTGCACCAATTCAGCCCGGCCCCCGTAATTTAAAGCTACATTAAATACCAGGCCGGTGTTTTCGCGGCTTCTTTCCCTGGCTGCATATACTGCATCCCGTGCCTTTTCCGGCAGTTCAGATAGAATACCTATAGGGTTAATTCTTACATTATTGGCGCAAAGTTCATCCATTTCCTTATATAAATATTCCACCAACAAATCCATTAAAACATTAATCTCTTCCCGTGGACGTTTCCAATTCTCAGTGGAAAAGGCGTAAACAGTGAGGTGCCTGATATTTAGTTCAACGCACAGTTCAACTACTTGACGTAACGCCTTTACACCGGTCCTGTGCCCAAAAGACCGGGGCATACCCATCCTGACAGCCCAACGTCCATTGCCGTCCATTATAATAGCCACATGAACAGGCAACTTGGATAAGTCCAGTTGGTCCATTAAGTTTTGTTCGCTGTTCACGCCGACGGAATTTCCGGCGGTTTTACTGCGGTTACCCAACAGCCGTTTAAACACACGGCAGTCCCCTTTCCCGCATTCTAAACTTCAAATTTAAGGAGTATTTATGTAATATACGCTGTGTTTACAACAGTTTTGCATTTATTTCTACATAAATATATCTTGTTTATTAAAAATTATAAAATAACCCCCTCTGGCAGCGAGGGGGTAGTATGGTTTATTCTTCAATAATCGCACCGGTAGGGCACTCCTCGATACACGTACCGCAATCTTCACATTTATCCGTGTCTATTTTGTAGAAATCGCCCTCAACGATAGCATCGTTGGGACAGGATTCGAGGCATGTCCCGCAAGCCAAACATTCATCAGTTATCTTGTAAGCCACTTTTACACCTCCTTTCTAACATGTTTGAAAAGTCCGCGCGAAATCTAATCCATCGCAATTCTCCTAGACCTTCACCCTAATTAGCTCCACCAAAATTTAGTTTTCAGGAGACACTAATTAGCAATGATTAATGGGGAAAGATAAGGAAAGGCTCGCAAAAATAAACAAATAATAGCTTGCCTTTCCATCTGCGTGGTTTTAGCCTTCTCATGGCTCCTTTTCGGACTATCATTTCATGAACTTTATTTTATTTTCCGGGAACTTCTCTGGCCGCAGTTAACAATAACTTATCCTCGGCAAGCCAAATACACCTTACCACCCTGAACTGTCCGGTTGGTTCATTCTTTGGTGGAGATGTATATTCCAACTCAACACTCCACCCGGCTGCACGACATATTTTCAGCGCCTGATCCAGTTCCCCGGCTAAAAGGTCCATACAATGCATATCAGACCGTCATTATCTCCTTATCCTTGGCTGCCAAAAGCTCATCTATTTCCCTTATGTACTTGTCAGTAAGCTTTTGTACCTCGTCTTGCAGACGACGTTGTTCATCTTCAGATATTTCCCCGTTTTTTTGCTGGGTTTTTAAACTATCATTAGCGTCCCGCCGCAAATTGCGGACTGCCACCCGACCTTCCTCGGCCTTCTTTTTAATAACCTTAACTAGTTCGATTCTTCTCTCTTTGGTCAGTTGTGGGATTGCTAATCTAATCACATTACCGTCGCTCATCGGGGTTATGCCCAGGTCGGATTTCATAATGGCCTTTTCCATTTCGGGCATCGCGGATTTATCCCATGGCTGGATGACCAATAAGCGTGCTTCGGGGGCCGATATATTGGCCATCTGGTTTATCGGTGTAGGTGTTCCGTAATAATTTACTGCAATTTTATCCAGCAAAGAAGGAGTGGCTCGGCCAGCACGAAGTGAGCCGAATTCCTTGTTTACCACTTCTACCGTTTTCTTCATGTTACTCTCAGCTTCTGAAAGTAGAGGATTTGCCATTATTGTCACCCCCAACATATGTTCCAACATTTTCTCCCATCACAGCCCGCCTAATATTACCCCGGTCGTTCAAGTTGAATACCAGCAGAGGGATGCGGTTATCCATGCACAGGGATGTAGCAGTGGAGTCCATTACGCCAAGCCCCATATTCAAAACGTCTATATAACTTAGAGTGTTAAATTTCTTGGCGTTACTATTTTTCATCGGGTCAGAGTCATAAACTCCGTCTACCTGTTTGGCCATTAAAATTATTTCTGCTTCAATTTCCGCCGCCCTTAGGGCCGCGGTTGTGTCGGTCGAAAAATAAGGGTTACCTGTCCCAGCAGCGAAAATAACCACCCGGCCCTTTTCCAAATGTCTGATAGCCCGCCTACGAATATAAGGCTCGGCCACTTCGCGCATTTCAATAGCGGTTTGTACCCTAGTATCTACATCGTGTTTGGATAAGGCATCTTGTAGAGCCAGGGAGTTGATTACCGTGGCCAACATGCCCATATAGTCAGCAGTGGCCCGGTCCATGCCCTTGGTACTACCGGCCACCCCGCGCCATATGTTCCCACCGCCCACAACAATTGATATCTGAGCACCAATCTCTACAACTTCCTTGATTTGAACCGCGATGGAATATACAACTTCGGGGTCGATACCGTATCCCTTGGAACCGGCGAGTGCTTCACCACTAAGTTTTAAGATTAACCTTTTATATTTGGCTTGGTCCATAAAGATAATTTTAACCTCCGGTCATACTTATAGTTCTACACCAATAATTTAGATCCTTTTTCCCGGCCGCTAAAATCATATATATTAGGGTTAAAGTTCCTCCGCATTAGTAAAACACACGCACTAAAGTTAACCGTTTAGTACTGCTTAGACTTACTTCTTCGCCTGGGCTGCTACCTCGGCGGCAAAGTCATCCTGTCTTTTCTCAAGACCTTCGCCCAGCTCGAAACGAACAAACCTGCGCAGCGAAATATTCTCGCCGATTTTAGAAATTTTCTCTGAAATCAGCTGTTTTATGGTTTTATCTGGATCCTTGACAAATGGTTGTTCCAAAAGGCATAGTTCTTTATAAAATTTTTCTATCCTTCCTTCAACCATTTTTTGAATAATTTTTTCGGGTTTACCTTCGTTGGCCGCCTGAGCAGCCAGGATTTCTTTCTCCTTGGTAATTAACTCTTCAGGCACTTCTTCCCGGCTAACATACTCGGGTTTGGCTGCAGCGATTTGCATGGCTATGTCTCGTACCAGAGTTTTAAACTCATCTGTCTTGGCTACGAAATCGGTTTCGCAGTTTATTTCCACCAGCACGCCAATTTTGCCCCCGGCGTGTATATATGATTCAACGAGACCTTCAGCAGTTACCCGACCTGACTTTTTAGCCGCAGCGGCAAGGCCCTTTTCACGCAAGTAATCGCCGGCTTTTGCTACATCACCGTTAGTTTCTACCAATGCTTTTTTACAATCCATCATCCCGGCCCCGGTTCTTTCGCGCAACTCCTTAACACTTGCAGCAGATATATCAGCCATAATAATCAACCTCCCTGCTAATGCATAACTATTTTGTATTTTAGGAATTCAGTAGTCAAAAATTAGAATAATTCAAGACGATAAATCATTCTTTCATTCTGACTCCCTAAATCCTGAGTAGTTACTATTGTTTCCTCTTTTGGCAAAATCCAAACAAATGTTTTTATGCACAGAAAAAAGGCAGGGGTTACCCTTTACGGTTAAACCCCCACCGTTTTCTTTACTCGGCTACCGCAACCTGTTCTCCCTGCTTGCCTTCAAGCACTGCATCAGCCATTTTGCTGGTCAACAGTCTGACCGCCCTGATGGCGTCATCGTTACCTGGTATAATATAATCAATTTCATCGGGATCGCAGTTGGTATCTACGATGGCTACAATGGGGATGCCCAGTTTGCGCCCTTCAGCCACAGCAATGCGCTCTTTGCGCGGGTCGATAACAAACATAGCACTTGGCAGACGCCGCATATCCTTGATGCCGCTCAGGAATTTACTTAGCCTTTCTTTTTCGTGCATTAACTCGGCTACTTCCTTCTTGGGCAGTTTTTCGGCAATTCCGTTTTGCTCCATGCGCTCCAACTCGTGCAGTCTATCAATACGCTTGCGAATTGTTTGGAAGTTGGTCATCATACCACCCAACCAGCGCTGGTTCACATAAAACATACCACATCTTTCAGACTCTTCCCGTACTGATTCCTGAGCCTGCTTTTTGGTACCAACGAAAAGAATTGAGCCACCATCCTGAACAACGGACCGTACAAAGTTATAGGCTTCCTCAACTTTTTTGACGGTTTTCTGCAGGTCGATAATATAAATACCATTCCTGTCAGTAAAAATAAAAGGTGCCATCTTGGGATTCCATCTCCGGGTTTGGTGCCCGAAGTGAACGCCTGCTTCAAGCAATTGCTTCATTGAAATTATGGCCATTAGTTACACCTCCTCCCACCGGTTTTTCCCTCCGCGGTCTTCATCTTCCGGCAAGACCCCATAAAGGGGGACCGCCTGCCAAAATCGGGCCGCGTGTGTATTTCGCACCAGCATGTATTCTAACACAAACTTCAGGTGGTGGCAAGATTACCCGCCAATAAAAAACGACCGCTCGAGATGCCGCGGCCATTTAATTCCGATATACTATTGCTGCTTTAGACGATCCAGTTCCTCAAGCAAACGATCGTTAAGAACTTTAATGTATGTTCCCTTCATGCCCAGTGACTTGGATTCAATAACCCCGGCGCTTTCAAACTTGCGCAGGGCGTTCACAATAACGGACCTGGTGATACCCACCCGGTCTGCAATTTTACTGGCCACCAGTAGACCTTCGTCGCCCTCAAGTTGTTCAAAAATATGGTGCACAGCGTCCATTTCAGAATAAGAGAGCGTGCCCAGTGCGATTTGCACAGCGGCCCGTTTTCTGGCTTCTTCTTCCATCCGGTCCTGCCGGGCCCGTAATATTTCCATACCCACAACCGTGGCACCCAGTTCAGCCAAAATTAGGTCTTCATCGTTAAAGTTACGGTCATATTTGGCCAATACCAGCGTTCCCAATCTGGTGCCGCCGCCCACGATAGGAACTACAGTGGTCACCTTGCTGTACTGACATTTTTTGTCATTTTGAAAAGCGCAGACGTTTAATGTCTGACAAATGTTGGCATGGGTTTCAGTAATTCTTAGTAGATTCTCGTTATAGTCCTCGGGAAAACCGGCCAAAGATTCTACGATATCTTCCATGATTTCACAAACAAAACCTCTAAGGTAAGTATACCCCAAAACTTTCCCCCGACGGTCAAGGATATAAACGCTGCACTCTATATTCTCACTCAGGATTGCGGCAATTTCCTTGAAGTCAACCGGATAGCCCGCTGATTTTTGTAGTACCTTATTTATGGAACGGGTCTTTTCCAGCAAGCCTCTCAAATCTCATCGCCTCTTTTCTGAACTAATTCTCATTTAGTTTGGAAATAATTAGTAAATAGTAAACATATATTTTTAAATACATTTATATTTTGCCACAACGAGGAAAATTAAACACATGTACTGTTAAACAATAACTCGTTAAGTTCTCTTTTCGCTAAATTAAAGGATATACCTGCTTAAATCACTGTCCCCAGCGATACCTGCAAGCTTTTGTGACACGTAATCCTCACCAACGTCAAAAGAACCGACGGGTAAATCCGCGGCCTCAAAAGAAATGTCTTCAAGCAGCTTCTCTACAATGGTGTGAAGCCTTCTGGCACCGATGTTTTCCGTTTGCTCATTTACAGTATACGCGATTTCGGCTATTTTCACAAGGGATTTTTGCGAGAATTTGAGCTCAAGCCCCTCAGTGCGCAATAATTCGATATATTGTCTGATTAAGGAATTTTTTGGTTCGGTTAATATTTGCAAAAACTCATCCTTGGTAAGGCTGGATAATTCTACTCGAATCGGAAAGCGCCCCTGCAATTCAGGAATCAAGTCCGAAGGTTTAGACATGTGAAACGCCCCGGCGGCAATGAATAAAACATGGTCTGTTTTAACCGGGCCATATTTGGTCATCACTGTGGAGCCCTCTACAATGGGCAAAATATCCCGTTGTACCCCGCCCCGGGAAACATCAGGTCCTGCGCCGCCATCCCTTACTGCTATTTTGTCGATCTCATCAAGGAAAATAATGCCGCTGTTTTCAGCCCTGTTTACTGCAGCAGTTGAGACCTCATCCATATCAATAAGCTTCTGTGCTTCCTGCTGGGTAATAATTTTACGCGCTTCAGATACGGTTACCCTGCGTTGATGTCTCTTTTTAGGTATAAGATTGCCCAGCATGTCGCCAATATTAATCCCCATCTCCTCTACCCCGGAACCGCTAAACACTTCCATCATCGGTGGCTTGGTATCTTCCACTTCAATTTCAACAAACTCTTCTTCCAATTCACCGCGGTCCATTTTTTCCCGTAGGGTCTCCCGTTCAAAACGGATACGACTGGCCATTTGTTCGTAACGAGTTTCATCTCCCTGGTCCGCTGTCTTGGTGGTACCAAAAATCATTTCCAGCGGATTCTTGACCTGTTTATTCTGCTGCGGCATTGGGGCCAATAATTCAATAATTCGCTCACCGGCTAATTTCCTGGCTTTATCCTCTACCTGAGCCATTTTTTCCTGGCGGACCATCCTTATAGATGTTTCCACCAAATCACGAACCATGGACTCAACGTCCCGGCCGACGTACCCCACCTCGGTAAACTTAGTGGCTTCTACCTTAATGAATGGCGCACTGACCAACTTGGCCAGCCGCCTGGCAATTTCGGTTTTTCCCACACCGGTCGGCCCAATCATGAGGATGTTCTTGGGCATAACCTCGTCCATTAAATCCTCGGGTAGCTTATTCCGACGGTACCTATTGCGCAGGGCAATGGCCACGGCTTTTTTAGCCTGTCCCTGACCTATTACATACTTATCCAGTTCAGCTACTATTTCTTTGGGTGTAAGTGATTCCATCAACGAATCCCCCCGGTTTCTATTAAGTAGTCAGAATTCAGTAGTTAAAATTCAGAATGTCCGAAGAACATGCTTCCAGGATAGACCACCATGCCGCTGGTACGGCACCGCAATTGATAGAAAAACTTCAGCATTATGTCATTCTGAACGAAGTGAAGAATCTTAAGATCCTTCGCTGCGCTCAAGATGACATTATGATAATCCATTCTGACTCCTGACTACTGACTCCTGAATTCAAAAGTAGTTAAAGTGTTTCCACGGTAATTCTGTCATTAGTGTACACACATATTTCGGCAGCAATGGCCAGCGCTTTTCCCACTACCTCGGTTGCTGGCATGTCGGTATGTCTGGCCAGCGCTCTAGCGGCCGCAAGTGCGTACGGGCCACCCGATCCCACGGCAACAATGCCATCATCTGGTTCAATTACTTCACCGCTGCCGCTGATGACAAGAATACACTCTTTATCCGCCACCACCAGCAAGGCTTCCAGACGACGCAGGTACTTGTCGGTACGCCAGTCTTTAGCCAGCTCCACTGCTGCTTTTTTCATGTTCCCCTGGTAGCTGTCCAGTTTACCCTCAAATTTTTCAAATAAAGTAAGTGCATCTGAGACTGAACCGGCAAAACCGGCCAACACCGCATTTCCGTGCAAGCGGCGCAGCTTGCGCGCATTATGCTTCAGCACGGTATTCTGGCCGAAAGTAACCTGGCCGTCACCGGCTATAGCTACATCCTGGTCTTTTTTAACCGCCACAATAGTAGTGGCATGAAAGTCGCTCATTGTATTCCTACTCCTAACTCCTAAATCTAGGATAGACACAGTTAACCTTTTTTACGCCTCATGCTCTGGGATGTGTCTTGTCGTAGATACGCTTGACACGTTCCCGGCTTAGGTGTGTATATATTTGAGTGGTGGAAAGACGAGCGTGTCCTAAAAGTTCCTGCACCGCCCTAAGGTCCGCGCCGTGATCCAGCATGTGGGTAGCGTATGAATGGCGGAAAGTGTGCGGGCTGGTTTCAGGATCAATTTCTATCACAGCTGCATACCGTTTAATCAACCAGCGCACACCGCGATCAGTCAACCTCCCGCCCCGGTTGTTTAAAAAAAGGGCATCTATCCGGCCGGTGCGTTTACCCATCAGCATAGGCCGGGCTTTTTTTATGTATATGCTTAAAGCGTTGACAGCATGTTCCCCCAGCGGTGCGATTCTTTCCCGGTTACCTTTACCGGTAACCTTGACGGCGGCTCGCTTAAAGTCCACATCACCGATGTTAATCCCCACCAATTCTGATACCCTGATGCCCGTGCCGTAAAGTGTTTCCAAAACCGCTCGATCACGGTTACCGAGTACACTGCTGCGTTCCGGGATCTCTACCAGTTTGATCATATCCTCTTCGGCCAGAAACCCGGGCAGTTTTTTTTCCCGCCTGGGGTTACTGATCCGGCGCAACGGGTTTTCTTGTAGTACCCCTTCCCTGCAAATATGGCGGTAAAAGGAACGCCAGGAAGAAAGCCGTCTTGATATTGTGGCACCCGCTTTGTTTCTTATCCGCATGTCTGCCAGGTAGTTCCTGAATAATATGACAGTGATTTCCGACGGGTGTAGAGTAAAATCGTCCCGGCTTAGTTCGCGAGCAAAAAAGGTCAGCCCGTCAAACAGATCCCGCTGATAGTTTTGCACTGTATGCGGGGAGGCGTTCTTCTCTGCTTGGAGATAAAACAAAAAACCATCAATATAACCGTACACTTGCTCCACTCCTCACAGCCCAACCGATTTCATCCAGCTTTCCAGGCCAGCCAGCGCTCTTTGCGCGTAGGTGGCATTACGCTTTTTACGTTCCCTGATTTTTTCATCCAGCGGTGGGAACAGCCCGAAAGTAATATTCATGGGCTGAAATCTATTTGGGTCCGCGGAAGTTATGTAGTAAGCCAACGCACCCAGTGCAGATTCACGGGGCGGAGCCAGCGGTTGTCGTCCAAGTAGTAACCGGGCGGCGTTAACACCTGCTACCAGGCCCGAGGCAGCCGATTCTACATAACCTTCAACACCGGTTATTTGGCCGGCTAAAAATAACCGGCTTTCATTTTTGCATTGATAGGTTGGATGCAAAAGAACGGGTGAATTAATATATGTATTGCGATGCATCACCCCGTAACGAACGTATTCAGCCCGCTTGAGCCCGGGGATCATACTGAACACCCTTTTTTGTTCACTCCACTTGAGGTGGGTCTGAAAGCCGACAAGATTTAAAAGAGTTCCAGCGGCATTATCAATGCGCAATTGCACAACTGCGTAAGGTCTCCTGCCTGTATGCGGATCTATAAGACCAACCGGTTTTAGCGGGCCAAAGCGCATGGTGTCCATTCCCCGCCGGGCCAAAATTTCAATGGGCATACAACCTTCAAAGTTTTTTTCCTGATCAAAATCTTTCCGGGGTGCACGTTCGGCTAACGCCAGCGCATCCCTGAACAACTCATATTCTTCCCGGTTCATTGGACAATTAAGATAGTCAGCGGTTCCCCGATCATACCGAGAAGACCAGAAGGCTTTTTCCAAATCAATTGAATCCAAAGCGACTATAGGAGCCACAGCATCGTGAAAATAAAGGTTTTCACGGCCTGTAATTGTTTTAAGTTCATTCGCCAGTGCTTCGGATGTAAGCGGCCCCGTTGCTATTACCGTTATACCACCTTTATGGCCGGCGAACTCTTCCCGAACAACTTCTATCAACGGGTGATTCTCCAGCGTCAGGGTTACTGACCGGGAGAACCTTTCCCTGTCTACGGCCAAGGCGCCGCCGGCTGGAACCGAATTTTCATCGGCACACCGCATGATAATAGAATCCATCTTACGCATCTCTTCTTTTAACAGACCAACGGCATTTTCAAGTGCCGCAGCCCGCAGGGAATTGCTACAGACCAGCTCAGCAAAATGCCCGGTATGATGAGCCGGAGTATTCTTAAAAGGACGCATTTCGTACAGGCGCACAGGTATCCCCCTGCTGGCGGCCTGCCAGGCGGCCTCAGAACCGGCCAGCCCTGCACCGGCAATGGTCAGGGTTTGTGGCAAGTTATTCCCCCCAAAGTGTCTTGATTGATAAATAATGGCTACAGTATGATATTGCAGCGAGCGCCTTCACGTCAGGCGCTCTTCTTGCCGTTCCCCGGATTGGGCAGCATCATTTTCATCTTCGTCATCTTGAACAATTATTTTACCGCTGCATTCCTTATCAATGCACCGGTATACTTTTTTACCCTTGGTATCTTTAACAACCGTTAAGCCGCCACATTCAGGGCACTTGCGATTGGTAGGCTGATCCCAGACAACAAATGCGCATTCAGGGTAATTACTACAACCATAAAACTTGCGTCCTTTTTTACTGCGCCTGAGTACCAGTTCTCCGCTGCAGCTCGGACAGGACACACCTGTGGGCTCCAAAAGCGGCCTCGTATTCCGACACTCTGGAAATCCGGGACAAGCCAGGAACTTGCCAAACCTGCCCATCTTGACCACCATGTTCCGGCCACACTGCTCACATACCTCTTCAGTAACTTCATCTTCTACCTGAATCTGCTCAATCTCTTTTTCAGCTATAATAAGCATCTCTCGGAAAGGGGTATAAAAGTCATCTAATATTTTAACCCAGTCAATATCCCCATCCTCAATGCCGTCCAACTTTTCCTCCATCTCAGCGGTAAACTCGACATCTATGATATCCTTAAAATATTTTTTCAGTAGTTCAACTACCACGAACCCTAACTCTGTAGGATAAAAGTTCTTTTTCTCCCTGATCACATATCCACGTTTGAGGATAGTATCCACAATGGGTGCATACGTACTAGGCCGACCAATGCCCTTTTCCTCGAGCACCTTAATCAGGGTGGCGTCAGTAAAACGCGGCGGCGGCTGGGTAAAATGCTGTTTGGGCACCAGGGCACGAAGTTTAAGTATCTCGCCCTTCTTAAGCGCGGGAAAAGTACCCTCTTGGTCGCCTTCTTCCTCATCATCGCGCCCTTCAATGTACACCTGCATGAAACCGGCAAACTTCATTATCGAACCGGCAACCCGAAAGATATATTTACCCGCGCTGATATCCACACTGGTGGTATCAAAAACAGCCGGGCTCATTTGGCTGGCAATGAAACGCTCCCAAACTAGTTTATACAGTTTAAATTGTTCCCTGGTGAGAAACCCCTTAACACTGTTAGGCTCTCTGGCCACCGATGTAGGCCTGATAGCTTCATGGGCATCCTGGGTCCGCCCCTTGGGGGCCGGGCGCTGTACTTCCGCCGGCGCGTAATCCGGCCCGTAACGTTGTGTAATAAACTCCTTGGCCTCTAGGGCTGCAGTTTCCGAAATCCTGGTGGAATCGGTACGGATATAAGTAACCAGGCCCACCGGGCCATCCTTACCCATGTCCAAACCTTCGTACAGCTGCTGGGCTACCATCATGGTCTTGCGAGCCGTAAAATTTAACTTACGGTATGCATCCTGCTGCAGGCTGCTGGTGGTAAAAGCTTGAGCTGGCTGCCTCTTTTTTTCGCGCTTGGTGACTGAGACCACTTCAAATGTTTCTTCTCGCAAATCGTCCATTATTTGCCGCGATGAGCTTTCATCCGGTATATGCGCTTTCTTATTGTCAATTTTGTGCAGTTTGGCTTCGAAAGCACTATTTTTACCTTTCAACAGTTTGGCGATCAGCGACCAGTATTCTTCGGGTACAAAAGCTTGTATTTCATCCTCACGATCGCAGATAAGACGCATTGCCACTGATTGGACCCGCCCTGCGCTAAGACCTTTTTTTACCTTACGCCACAACAGCGGGCTTAAGTTGTAGCCTACCAAGCGATCAAGGATACGCCTGGCCTGCTGTGCATCCACCCTGTCGCGGTCTATGGGGCGCGGTTGTTTTACGGCATTCTGTACCGCCTGCTTGGTGACTTCATTAAACTCAATTCTACAAGGGGTATTTTCATCCACGTCCAACATGTTGGCCAAGTGCCAGGCAATAGCCTCACCTTCCCGGTCCGGGTCAGAAGCAAGTAATACTCGGTCAGCCTTCTTGGTGGCTGACTTTAGTTCTTTAATGATATCCCCCTTGCCGCGGATGGTTATATATTTTGGTTTGAAGCCCTTATTTTCATCAACACCGAACTGACTTTTGGGCAGATCCCTGACATGCCCCATGGATGCCTTAATGGTATAATTCCGGCCCAGAAATTTCCCCAGGCTCTTTGCTTTGGCCGGTGATTCGACAATAACCAGCGTCTTAGCCACACTAATTCACCTCAATAATAATTGCGCTTCTTTGGTAAATGTATCCCGTATCGCGGTATTTTAGAACAGACTGGTTCACTAGGTCCTGGCGTAAAGCCTGCCAGGCATTTGTTTAATCAAACCTTTTATCTCCAGAAACATTAAAGCAGTCAATACCTGTCCGGCAGGTAAACCGGTTTTTTGGACCAGCATTTCCACTGAAACGGGTTGGTATTCAATGAGTTGATTCAACTGTTCTTCATCTGCACTCATTTTCAAGTGGCTTGAACTATCATTTGCATGCGGTGTAAACAGCACCCCCATACCCAACTCGGCCATGATATCCCCGGCGCTCAGCACCACCGCCGCTCCCTGTTTAATTAAATTGTTTGGCCCCCGGCTGTATGGAGCGGTTATCTGGCCGGGCACCGCCATAACGTCTCGACCTTGTTCTAAAGCTACATTAGCAGTGATCAGGGCGCCGCTTTTTTCCGTGGCTTCAACTACCACTACCAGCCTGGAGAGTCCGCTGATAACCCGGTTACGTACGGGGAAATGCCATGGTTCGGGCCGGGAGCCAGGCGGAAATTCACTAATTACAGCTCCTGTAGATGCAATTTCTTCTACCAGCTTGACGTTTTCCCGCGGGTACACTACATCTACTCCACACCCCAACACCGCCACCGTTCTACCGCCGCTCTTGATAGCTCCTTGATGGGCGGCAGTATCTATTCCCCTGGCCATACCGCTTACTACGCCAACACCTGCGGCAGCCAGATCCCGAGCCAGGCTTTCAGCGACACTAAGTCCATATGGTGAAGCCTGCCTGGAGCCAACCAGGGCTACGGACATATCCCGCAGACTGTTCCGGTTACCCCGCAGGTACAAAACCGGCGGGGGGTCGAATATATTCTTTAGCTGTTCCGGATAATCTTCGTCCGTATAAAAAAGCAAGGATATTTTTTTATTACCACTATCCAGGAAAGCGGCCACTTGGTCCAGATTCGTGTTTCGTCTCCGGTTTAGAATGTCGTTGTGGTATCTCGCCGGCATCCCGGGAACGGTCCCGAACTCCTTGTCCGGTGCGTACCAGGCTTTTGCTGGATCACCAAAGTGGTTTATAATTTCCCAGAATCGGCGGGCTTGTCCAGCCAGTATAATATGCCAGGCCAGCCAATAAACTTTGTTTTTATCCATCCCATCCACCATTTACGCCTTAGTTAATTACTTTTTAAATTATACGCACGTGTCACTCGAAGCAATATAATTCTTGCTAATAGAATTTGATATGCACTATTTTTCTTCACATAATGCACATTTTCAAGGTAAATTGTTATTTTCCTGCTTGTGCCATAATATCTATCGCCATATTATATACTTCACAGGCGTACGGAATCAACATCCGAAATACCAAACCGCACCGGAGACAGAACATTAAACAGTCGGTCAAGGTCTTGTCGAGCCTGAAAAATATCGGAGTAAGGATCACCAAAACGGTTAATCCGTTGGGAAATGTTCTGCATGTTATAGCAGGCATGATTAAAGTCTTGATACTCTACTTCATCCCAGGTTAACGGTGTAGATACCGGCGCGCCGGGTAGGGGCCTCAAACTATATGGAAAAGCCATAGTCTTACCCCGGCCATTTTGCAGATAATCAAGATAAACCTTACCTTTACGTTTGGCCTTACTCCTTTCCACCGTAACAAGGTCGGGGTAGGCCCGCAAGATTAACTCGGCCAAATATTTCATGGCTGCAGTTACCCGGGGGAACGTGTAATTGGCTTCCAATGGTATGAAAACGTGCATGCCGCTTGAACCGGAGGTTTTGGGAAAACCGGTTATGCCAAACTGTTCCAGAACACTACGGACAATCAGGGCCACTTGCTTTACCGCGCTAAAGGGAACACCTTCGGCAGGGTCTAGGTCAAACACCGCCAGGTCAGGGCAGTCAATTGCATCCATCCGACTAAGCCAGGCATGTATCTCAAGGCAACCCTGACCGGCCATCCAGGCCAGAGTTGGGGTGTCGTTACAAACGATATAGTTGATTACCTTACGGGCATGTCTGACGGAATACGTTTCCACCCAGTCCGGAGCATATTCCGGGCATTCCTTTTGATAAAAAAAATTCCCTTCAATTCCGTCTGGGTACCTTTTCAACACCAGCGGCCTGTTGCGAATGTAAGGAAGCAAAACCGGTGCTAAATCGAGGTAATACTTAATCAGGTGCGCCTTGGTAATATTTTCATTTGGCCACATTATCTTGTCCAAATTGGACACAGTTAGCACCCGCCCCCCAATCTCAACTACTTCCCTGGCCTTTTCGCTCATTGCTCATACCTCAATTCAAAATAATTGTTCGCCTGCTGGTCTGCACTCCCGGGGATTCTTATCATTGCGCAGCCCCCGGTATACCGGGTGCCTAAGCAGCCCCTGCCCGGTGAGCGTCAGGTATTCCACCCGGCACACCATTTCGGGTATGACCCAGTGCACAGATCGCCCCGCAGGTTCTGCCATTTCCAGGCTTCTTCGTTTAGCACCAATAGCAGTCAGTTTGGTTAACAATTCGTCTTCTTCAACCTGGTTGAAACCAGTCCCCACTAGCCCCTGGTAAACAAATTTCTTGCCATTCCAAGCACCCAGTACTAGCGAACCCAACCGTCGACTGCCCTTACCGCTCCGATACCCGCAAATTATCAGGTCGGCCTCACGGGTAGCCCGTATTTTCTTCCACAGAGGCGACCTGGTCCCGGGCAGGTACCTGCTGTCCAAACGCTTGGCCATCATCCCTTCAAGACCTCTATCAACACAGGCCCGGAAAAAGGATATTCCATCACCGCGTACACCATCCGAAACAACAATCAATCGGTTTGGCCCAACGACTGCCTTTAATTCCTCAAAACGATCAGCCAACGGAAACTCCATTAGTGAATTCCCCTGGCAATAAAGCATATCAAATGCCATATAAAGAGCTGGCATACTCTGCGCCGCCAAACTTATCCGGTGTTTATCAGTAAGCCTGGCCCGGGACTGTAATGCGGCAAAAGAGGGCTGCCCGTCTCGAAGAACGATTATCTCACCGTCCAAAATGACCGCAGTTTTTTGAACTTGCCGATGCATGTCCCCCAGGTCCGGAAAATGAGGGGTTATATTGTTAAGATTCCGAGAAATCAGGATGGTATGCCCAGCTTCCAGGTAAGCAAGGCAGCGGTAACCATCCCACTTAATCTCAAACACATAGTCAGGATGATCGAATGGATCCGCGGCTACGGCCAACATAGGTTTAACCAGCGGCAAAACTCTTGTGGCAACCAGGTTTATAGCACCCCCCAGCAACAGCTTAAGTTCTCGCTTTATGCAACTTGACTTAACGACATTATTTTTTTTCGGCTGCTATTTTGCGTTTTTCCGGAGTGCTTTTTCGGGTACGCGGTTTTTTATCCCGCTGATCCCGCGCCAAATCAATACTGGCTTTTAATGCCGACATCAGGTCAACTACCTTCTCATTGTCAGGTGCAACCGGTTTTTCAACCACCACTTCGCCGGCAATCTTAGCTCGAATAGCCTCATGAAGTTTTTCCCGGTATTCGCTTGTGTACTTGGCCGGGTCGAAAGCAACGGTCAGGCTATCAATGAGGCTAACCGCCATTTTTATTTCATTTTCATGCACCTTGGCCGGGGCGCCAATCTCCTCAATCTTCTCCACCTGACGTACCTCATCGGCATAAAACATTGTTTCCATAACCAGCGCCCGGCCGGCCGGCCGAATTACACACAATGATTTTCTGCTTCTGATAGCCACGTGGGCCACGGCAGCGCGCCCGCTCTCCTCCATGGACTGCTTAAGCAGAGCGTATACTTTGGTCCCACCCTCACCTGGCGCCAGATAGTAGGAACGATCGTAATAGACGGGGTCAATTAAGGCCGCATCCACAAAATCAACTATTTCGATGCTGCGCTCTTTTTCTCCGGCCAGTTCGGCCAATTCTTCGTCAGTCATGGTAATATACCGGCCTTTTTCGTATTCATATCCCCTGACTATTTCATCCATTCCTACCTCTTCGTCACAGTAAGGGCAAGAGCGTACGTAGCGCACCGGAGTGCTGCATTTTTTATGCAGATAGTTAAACTTAACGTCCTTCTTTTCTGTAGCCGCATACAGCTTGACAGGGACGTATATCAAGCCGAAAGTAACAGCGCCTTTCCACATGGAGCGCATGTCATCACTCCAAAACATTAGTATTCTTTTGTTTGTTATTATTGTTAAATGTGCAAAAAAATAACCCTGCTGGCGGTGGGTAAATTGTGCCTAACGTACATCTTTAGGTATATCATGCCTAAAGATGTATGCTTTATTAATTTTAAACACAGAAAAATTCTCGCTAAAGTTTGCCATGGCATTCTGTTCGAACCCATTTGCTTAACTAAGCACATTTAAGAGTGCCAGGCGGTTAATATCATTTTACCACCGATGTTAACACATACTGAGATGATCGCATATTATAAACCGAAGATCTAAAAAACCAAAATAACTAAAGCAAGGAGGGTTAATTCTATGGCTTACGGTTCTGGTGGTAGCGGTAGTTTCATACTATTTTTGGTCCTTATTCTGCTGGTATTCGGAATGTTTCCATTCTTTGGTGCATATGAAGCAAAAAAATAACAACGTAACGATGCAATAAAATCACAAACATCAACATGTTTTAGGTTAAGCATTTGAATTAGTAGTATACTGGTTTTGGGTTGCGAGGTTGATAATATTCTAAGTGTTACCCCAAAAGGGCTCGGATCGCATTTAGCGACCCGAGCCCTTTTGCGCTTACTATAAGAGCTTGAAAATTAAATTTTCTACGCCTCAGCTTTTTCCGGCCGGCGCAGGTACTGGTGGAAAAAGTACTCTCCAACCGCGATCAGTACAGCAAACAGAACTAGAGAAGACAGGCCGGTTCGAAAAGGAACAACTAGCAAATCCACAATAAATGCAACCAAAGCAGCCATTACCCCGTCACCCAATGAAGCCACTATATTACCGTATTTGGGCAAAACCATTAAATCACCGACCCAGTAATTAATAGCCGTCCCCGCCAGGGCTACTAGAAGCACCCAGCTCCAGGCATTGTTAATCAGAGTAATAAATGCAATGGCAGCAAAAATAAGGGTCATGGCAAACTTAACTATGAGTACTGTAACTGTTTTGTTCAGACTAATTCACCTCCAATAATTATTTTCTCCCTAATTTATTTTTTTTATCCCCAACCCATAACGGCAACAAATTGCTACTATTGGATGCAAATTTCAAATGGATAAAAAAATTTTCACTTATTTAGACAAAATTATTACGGCAAGGAACCCTTTTACATATTAGCCATATGATGGTATATAAAAAAATAGGAGGGATTTATTACATGAATGACAACGGAAAATGGAATGCATAAAATTATAAAAAAGTACCAGTACCTGCTCAACCTTGCCCCCAATTACCGGGACACTAATTAGAATTTTCATTCCCGCCGGTGCCGTAATTAATCTGCTTAATCTTATTGAGCTAACATCACCTTCCGGGATCTGCCTGATTGTAAGAATACCGCTATTGGCAGGCGGTGCCAACTTGTCTGGCATTATTGATTCCATTAAAGAAGCAGGGGGAACAGTGGAGTTGGTAAAAGAGTAGAAAAATAGGGCCGTGGTGTACACCACGGCCCTATTTTTTTTATCCCTTCAGGACTCTTTGTCACTATTAGTTTTTTATAAACATGCGGGTCGGTGCTAAATAAATTTTTTACTTACCTTTTCTCCGTTATATGAGAAAAGAACCTCTTTTCCATCCACCGCCGTTTCCATATGCACTGGCCGACCCCAGATTTTAAACACGTGAGGTAGGGTCTTTTCCAGGTAAAAGACATCCAGGTCCATCCCTTCGTGGATATGTTTGAGGTATATTTCTCCCCGCTTGCCAAAATCGCCATTTTCTACTACAATGTGCGGGTACCCGCAATTGTAAAGGTTTCTTACTAGTCCGTCACGGACCTTCTCCCAGTCTTTGTCTACCACTTTCCACTCGTGGCCCACCTTTTTATAAAGGTACAGATCCAGATCGTCAATAAGTTCCCTGGTTAGGTAATTGCGAATGAAAGAGATATCATTTTCAGATTCCCTGACCTCGAAAATTTTACTTTTTCCCTCGTTACCCTTGCGATCAAATTTAGCACGTTCTTCATCAGAAGGATTATCCCATCTCTTCTCAATATCCTCGAAGATTTTAAGCCCCAACAAATAAGGGTTGAGCGTGTATCTGGATGGATGAATTACACCGGCGTGCATTTTAGCAAACTCTACGGCCTCATCACCGGTTAAATCAAGTTCCCTTATAATTCGCATATGCCAATAAGTGGCCCATCCCTCGTTCATAACTTTAGTCTGCATCTGAGGCCAGAAGTACAACATCTCCTCCCGGATAATAGATAAAATATCTCGTTGCCATTCTTCCAGGTCCCGAGCATGTTCCATCATGAATAGAAGCAGGTCTTTTTCCGGTTGCCGGGGAAATTTTTTCTCCCGTTGTTCCCCGCCGCCGCACTTGCCGGCACATTCCTTTTGATCCAGATCCCACAGATCATCGTATGGGGATGGGGAGGCTCCCTGGCTGTGTTTATTGCTGCATTGGCCATGACTGCACTTCCCGACGGAACAACCATGTTCCTCATGGCCCTCAGTTTTTTTTGCTACAGCTGAAATGTGATGCTGCGGATCTACATGTTCCTGAACTGCAATTGCTGAATCCAGAAAAGACTCCACTCGGTCACGACCGTACTTAAACTCGTACTCTCTAATTCGGTTTGCCGCCGTGGACATGCTTTCCACCATTTTTTTAGTAGTGCGTTTAAAGTAGTGGTTGTTCTTAAAAAAGTCGTTGTGTGCCAGAACATGGGCTATTACCATCTTGTTCTGCACCAGCGAGTTCCCCTCCAGCAGGAAAGCATAACAGGGGTCTGAATTGATCACCATTTCGTAAATGCGGCTCAGGTTGTAATCATACTGAGTTTTCATTTTGTGATAAGCCTTGCCGAAAGTCCAGTGCGAAAACCTGGTCGGCATGCCGTACGCGCCAAAGGAATAAATTATATCCGCCGGACATATTTCAAAATACATGTCGTAAAAATCCAGGTTAAAATTGCGGGCAATAGCATCTATTTTTTCAGTGGCCTCATCTAGCGCTTTAAGTTCAAGGGTCGGGTGCAACGGCATCGCTCCTTTCGTCATGCCTTGGACTCATTACGGTTATGGAAAAATTTTTTCAAGGCCGGATACACATCGCTTTTATCCTTAATCCCAATGCTGGTAAAGTTATTATCGCTGAGTTTTTTAAACGCGTTGCGCAGCGTGCTGGCGTGATAGTATGGCCCCTCAATCTCTCCATAACCTACAAGGTTACATATCTTGAGCAGTTCATTCACATAGCGGACACATCGTTCGTTGTCGGAAGACAGATTATCCCCGTCGGAAAAGTGAAAAGCATAAATGTTGTAATCCTGGGGGCTGTAACGTTCCTCAATGATTTCCAGCGCTAGTTTATATACAGAAGAACAACGGGTTCCACCGCTGGCTCCCTTGGTAAAAAACTCTTCCTCTGTGGTTTCCCTGGCCTCTACATGGTGAGCCAGAAACACTATCTGCACATTCTGATACTTGGTGCGCAAAAAACGAACCATCCAGAAGAAAAAACTGCGGGCAATGTACTTTTCCCAGGGCCCCATCGAACCTGAAGTGTCCATCATGGCCAGCACCACAGCGCTGCTTTCGTACTTAAAGGTAACGTCCCAGGTTTTAAAACGCAGGTCATCCCTGGTAATATTGTATGTGCCCTTGATGCCCCCCTTAAGCGCATTACGTTTCATGGCTTCCATAATGGTTCTCTTGCGGTCAATATTGCTGGATATGCCCATCTTTCTGACATCTTTGAATTCAAAGGCCTCGGAGGCCAGTTCCGGCTTTTTCTTCTGCTGCAGGTTTGGCAGGCCCAGGTCTTCGAAAATTAACTGGGCCAATTCATCAATGGTGATCTCGGCTTCATAATAATCTACTCCGGGTTCATCACCGGCGCCGGGACTTTTACCAGGCCCGTCTGCCTTCTTCTGGTCGCTGCCCAGCAGGTCCCCTTCCTTTGAATTACCATCACCCTGCCCCGCGTGCTTACGTTTGCCTGTGTCAAAACGGAAATGGTATTCATCCAGGGAACGGATGGGCACCTTGACCACTTTCCTGCCGTCTGACAAAATAATACTTTCCTCGCTGACCACGTCAGCCAGGTTTTTTTTAATAGCCTCTTTTACTTTCTCCCGATGACGCTCCCGGTCGATCTCGCCTTTACGGTGCAAAGACCAGTCTTCGCGCGAAATGGTATATTTACCGGACATCTATATAACCCCGCCTTTGGTGAGAGATTAAGCCTGGGTACTTCCTCAGGTATTACATTATATGCAGGCAATAGTAAAACAGTATTATGCAAATTGTAAATAACATGTGCCGGGAAACAAGCTGTTTACAATTAAAATAATAAAACTCGGGAAATAATAACTCATCCTGGGTTTTATATCCAAAATTTAAATTTTACCCAATAATTTTTCCACCGTCGCCTAGTTTGCCAACTCCTCGAAACCGTCGTCCAGAGGCTCCAATCGGTAGTCCTGTCCCCTCCTCTGTAGCGAAAGCGTTGTAAGCAACTACGAAAAATTCCCTATCCCAAAACCTAGTGTATTATAATAACTCATGGGGAAAAATCTACTGTAATTCTAGCATCGATATGCACCTCGCTTTGGAGTTTATAAATGCGATTACTAATTAGATTGTAAGCATCCTCGCTCTAGAATCACTTAGGGAGCTGATAAAAATTGAATATACAAGTATTACAATTATTTAATCATTTTTTAATAATAGTTTACATTATTTCTATTATAATTTTATTTTTTCATAGCAAAAAATATAAATACAATCCTATACCATGGTTAGCTGCAATCATATTATTGCCTTTTGTTGGTTTAATCTTGTTTTATTTTAAATTAATTAGAATAGCCATGGGGTTAAAATGATTGCCCCATGGCCATATCTTTTAGGTCAATCTTTAAATAAAGTCAACTTTGATAGAGGTATATTTTACCATTTCGTCGTCACTACCATCATCATGAATAAGCTTATGCTTATGTTTTTTAAAAAATATTGCATCTTCAATTAATGACCAGTTTATACGAATTGTAGTTTGGATTTTTTTATTATTCCTGTGTCCCACAGGAAGTTATGCTACTTCAAGTTGAAGGAATATTTTTATAGGGGACAGTAACGCCTTGTGAATTTTCTCTAGGTGCCTCTAAATAAGGGATATGGGGGATATCGGTTCCTTCCCAGGCCAATGTGTATCCGTACATAAGATTTTTGATATTTAGTCCGTAAGCTCTTAAGAAACCACAAGCTAAACCTGATTTATGCCCTGTATAGCAATATGCAACTATTTCATTTTTTCCACCGTTATCAATATGAATAGATAGTTCTTTTTTCAGTTTTTTAATATTTTCGGCCTTTATTATGTCTTCAGCATTAGCAATCCATAATTGCACTTGGAATATGTCCAAGATTATAATCATTTTCGTTACGCAAATCTATTATTAAAGGATCATTTTCTATTACATCTCCCCCGTTACGATTAAACCGATAATCACACATATCATTATCTAAATCATCATCTAAAACTTGCATTAGAACTCCAGCTTCAATTAGACCGTCTTCGATACCCATTATTTTGGCATATCCAAAATATTTACTTGTACAAAACAAGCTAGCCAGAGATGCTTTTAAAAAAAAATCTTGGGGTTGAGAATCATCTTTGGCTTCACATGGTGTGCTAAAAAAACAAAATATAAAAACAATAATAAGAAATTTTTTCATATATATAGGCACCCCTTCATTTTCTTTTATTCAGGTAAAAATATATTGAACCAGTCCAGAACAAGTCATACAACACAATTAATAAGTAATCACCAATACCGTCTGTAATTACAAATATAATAGCAATAGAAATTGTTAAAAAAACCTGGGGCAACCAACCCTTACCTTCTTTTAATGAAGTATATTTTAGTAAAATAAGCGGGGTATATATTATCAGTAAAACTAAAAGCCAATTAGAACCAAGATTCAACTCCATTCAACTCCCTTTTTTTGGTTATTAGGTGGGTAAGTGTTGCTTACCCACCTAAACTTATGGTTTTTAAATAGTTAGGGGCAAGACGGGGTGATGCCATTGTTCTTTCCACTCTTGTAGCCATATTCATCATTGTAAAATAAACCGTAACCGCCATAATAGACATTGCTCGCAGCTGTATCGTTCCAGCTTATGTCAACATAGCTATCGCTACCATTAACGCTATCTAAGGCTCTGCCTTTACCGTCCATGCTGATCTTGATGCCATACTCTTTCAATGTATTAACATAAATAGGGCTGGTGAATTGACTACCCTGATCGCTATTTAAGATGATCGGTGCTCCATGTTTCTTAATGGCCTATTTCCGATTCGCCTTAATCGCCCCGGTTAACGCCACCTTGATCTACCATAAGCTGATTGAGGATGGTTTCATTAACCAATCCGGGGTTTCTGTTTCCAGTGTGCAGCGTTTTATCAAGCACAACGACCTGAGGGCGACGGTTAACCCCAACCAAAAGGACCGCAAGGCTTTTTGAAGAGGCTTACCCGGCGGTATGTATCAGGCGGATACGTCGTATACCACCTACATCAAAGAGGGCGGCAAATCCAGGCACACTTATCTTATTCATGTGATGGACGACCACTCACGCCTAATTGTGGCGGCCCGTTTTTTCTGTAACGATAACGCCTATAACTTTCAAATTGTCCTAAAGGACGCCATTGCCCGCCACGGGATTTGCAATAAACTGTATATCGATCATGGTTCTACTTATGCCAATGCTCAGCTCACACTGATTTGCGGCTCTCTGGGCATTGTAAAAATACATACACCTGTTCGTGATGGGGCATCCAAGGCGAAGGTTGAACGGAGCTTTAGAACCATTAAGGATACCTGGCTTTATGGTTTTGATACTTCAGGTGTATCATAGCTGGAGGAGCTCAATCGTTTGCTGACTGATTATGTCCGTAAGCGCAATACCAGTTTCAACCGCACCATTGGTGAGACGCCTATGGAGCGTTATCAGCGGGGTATTGGCCATGTCCGGCTGCCCCAAAGCCGCCAGTGGCTGGATGATTGTTTCATGAACCGCATTACCAGGAAGGTGAATCTGGATGCTACGGTTTCCATTGGCGCTGTTTATTATGACGTGCCCATGCAGTTCATCCGGTCCAGGGGTGGAGATCCGCTATCTGCCCGATTGTATGCAGGATGCTTATATTTTTTTCGAGGGTAAACATTATCCTATCCGGGCCGCCAACCGGGTGGAAAACGGGCGTACTAAGCGCAATAATGTGCACGCCATTGATTATTCCAGGATGGAGGGCCCTTCCGATGTTTAATTCTTTTTATGGCCTGTCTTTTAATCCTTTCGATAAATCCATTCCGAAAAGTTATGCTTTTAAGTCCGGGGATTTTAAGCAGATGCTTTCCCGGCTGGATTATCTGAAAAATACCCGGGGTATCGGTCTTTTTACCGCCCCGCCCGGTATGGGTAAGACTTTTGCCCTGCGCTGTTTTGCTAAAAACTTGAACCCCAATCTTTTCAGGCTTTCGTATATTTGCCTTTCTACGGTGAGTGTGTCCGAGTTTTATCACCAGTTTTCTTTTGAACTGGGCTTGGATTACAGTACTAAGAAGTCGGTTATGTTCAGAAATATCCAGGAACGGCTTTTTTATTTGCTTAAGGAGAAGCGTAAAACATTTATTCTGGCTATCGATGAAAGTCAGTATTTAAACGCGGGTATTTTTCGGGATATTAGGATGCTAATGAATGCTCATTTTGATAGCCTGGATTGCTTTGCCCTGGTTTTTATCGGCCAGCCTTATCTGTCCTCTATTTTGGAAAAGCCGGTGCATGAGTCGCTTAGGCAGCGGATTGTGGTGCATTACAGTTGCCGAATTTTATGTGCGTTTTTACGGGTTTTACAGGAATTTTAATTTGCTGTTTGTATCGATATCAATGTGCTGTTCTAAAATGATAATCACACCAGCGGAGGCAGCCAGACGCAAATATAAAACTCTCTTTCTTTTATGATTATCAGTTTTCTGCTGCTCTTTAAGCTTTTTCTCAAACCTTGCCCCATGATTCTTCCAGCTTTCAAAGTAAAAACCTTCTTTCAGTAGGCTCTTCTTTTTACTGATATTGGGGGGACAGTCAACTGTTTATGCCGTATATTGTTCTATTTAAGCCTTACAGTTTTCTGCTATTTATGTCAAATTAATACTATTGCCGTCTAAAAATAGAACCTGGACAAAAAAACCGGAACGCCCTGATGGTCCGGTTTGCAGAAAGTTTTTTAAGCTCAAGCTTTTTTCCCCAACAGTTCTTTTTTATTCTGACAAAAAAGGGCTATTGCACTTTGAATAATCGGTTCATTGTGCAGCAGCCCTTTTGAACCAGAGAACTTATTAGTGACCTATTTGAATTTATATTTATATTCTAAATAGGTGAGAAAAATGGCAATAGTTATAGCTAGCCAGAACAAAAGATCGGAAAGCCAAACGGGCGAGGGTAGAAGATATGCTACAATGATTAATATAAAGGCAACTTTGTTTAATGGTTTTTTTAGTTGAATTAAATTAGAATTGACTGACAGCCATCCCATAATTCTTAATTTTATGTGATCTAAATTTAACATTTACCATTTTCTCCTAATAATTGTCGCCAATTAAGACCAACCAAAAGAAGCTTCGCCATAACTGTTAAATCGGCAAGTATTTTTATAAGTAATATCTTGCCAATATGTGGTTCCGGGAATTCTCATTTCCATTTCAAATACTACTTGAGCGCTAGGACTGTATGATTCATGCGTATCCCATGTTCCTTCTGCATCTACAAATATAGTTCAACGAATCAAGATTCCTGACATGACCAGAGGCACCATAAAATTGGGTTGTCATTGAGTTTGGATTGTTAATCGTGGGATGTGTATATTTATACACAGCTACCATGTAGCCGCCAGCACCGGGTACGCCACCCCAGAACAAGCCGTAAGAATCCTCGACAGTATACATAGTGGCACTTATTGTATATGTTCGTTCGTTTTCAATTGTTAAATTATCATCAACCTTAAATTTGCGAAACTCCTTTTTAACTTTGTCACCGTTTTTCAAAGTATACTCTTCAGTATCTATTACTGAAGATTCAGCCGCTTTATTCAGTGCTGAAATGCTCTTATCGCGGTCAGACATGAATTCACTTATATGTTTAGCTGCTTTCTCTTTCGCGGAGTCTTTCTCAGAAACTTCTGCACAGGCAAACGCTATTCCGGGTACTAGCAACCCAAAAATAAACATCACTACCATTATAATAGGTAACTTTCCAAAATTCATTAGTTTTACCTCTTATTTATTATTAAAATTATTGACTGACTAGAATATCTACTATTTTAATAGCTTTTATGAGATTTTATAGGTTATATTCAAAGTAGGAACACATTGGTTAAGGTAAGGGTTTGAAACCCTTACCTGTTTTCTTGGGGAGAAGCCCTAGTAAGATAAAATTGATATGCCACTAACATCACCCCCCTAAATTTATTGCTTCACCTCTCCTAAAAACTCAATCACATTAAGACGAATGAAAATGGCTTTGGGTTCAAAAAAAGCCAAAAAAAATTTTAAAAATATTTCTGTCAGATATTGAACCTTATCCCATTCTGAAACGTCTTATATTGACGTTTGTTTTTTAAAAAAAGGGGGAATAAGCAATTGAAGGGTTTTCGGAAGAGTGTGTTAGCTTTAGTAATGGTGGCTGTTTTTTTTGCGTCAACCGGTGCTGCCTACGCGGATGGCTTGAAAGCGCCGCCGCCGGAGCAAAGTAAAGCGTTTAAGGAAGTGGGAATTGAGGCTTTACAGTACCTGCAGGATTGGAATTGCAGTCTTATTCCCAGCGGAGGCGGAAATATAAATTTAACCGGTTATACCCAGGCTTATCAAAATGTGGACTATATCATGGTAAGGCTGTACCTGCAACGCTGGAACGGCAGCAGTTGGGTCGATCTGGGAAGCTGGCCCTATGAAAGGTATAACGTCTCCAAAGCAGAGGGGGTAAAGGGTCTGGCGGTCTTAAAGGGTTACTATTACAGAGTACGGGCGGATCACAGCCTGACCCACGGCACAACAACTGAATCCGCAAAGTCGTATTCCGATTCGTATTATGTAAAATAAAACGGGGCACCCGGTCCTGCCCCGTTTTATTTCATGGATTCGGCTATTTTTATTGTATCCTCTTCTGATATCTTCCCTTCCAGGGTAAACAATACACTGTTATTTATCCACGTTATTCGAATCCTGTCATTTTTGAATAAAATCAATTTGCCACTGTTTTTCCCCACCTCGATATCCTTTGTGACAGCGTCTTCAATATCATATCCGTATCCCTGAACATATCCCTCCGGTACATTCATCTCTTCAAGCACAATGTAATTTGCATCGGGGCTATTATAATTGAGGCTGATCCTGGCCACGGGTTTGCTCATTGGCTGAAATTTAACCTGATCAAGGGTATAGCCGGCGGGGATATATTCAGGAATTGTGACCGGGAAAGGGGAAACCGTTTTCGCCTCTTCCAGGGAAACAATTCTCTCCTTTTCAATGGGGATCTCTGTAAACCCTTCATTTGGCGGTGGAGACAACTGACCGTGTTCATTGTGCCGGTATCCAGTGCTGATATTCATCTGAGTACCGCCAAGCAGGGTCTCTACCGTATAAAGTATCTTTTCCCATAGGCCCGGGCCGTTCCCGGAACGGATATGGCAAAAATTCCAGGTGCCTGGTGCAGCTAAATCTCGACACATTTGTCATAATTTAGCTGCACCAGGCACCCTATATTCCTCTCTGGAGCTGGACTTGGGGAGGAGTCTGCCTCAATGTCTTTATTTGCTTTTGCTTCCCCCAGGTGTTCTTCTCGCTATCAAAGGTAGCCTGCTCGTTGATAAACCGCTGGAGAATCGCCATGGCGTTCAATTCGCGAATGCTTGAATGGGGTTCAATGATGGCGACCAGTTCGATCCCCAGACCGATCATTTGCTGGATCGTTTTTGTGCTTCGCTGCCTTTGGAGCGATATAAGACTTTGTACAATAAATATTTTCCAACAATTATACACTTTATTCAAAAACACTTTCCTCAATTATTTCTTTTTTGGCTTGTTGCACACGTTCATTTATTTTTTTATTAAACGTTTCCTCAAATTCATTAATTTGTTGAGGTGTCTCAAGCTTTTCCGGAGTATAACCCCATTCTTCTGCCAGTGCTGAACGCAATCTCGCGATGGCAAGACTGTATTGGTAACCTGTAATAGCTTCTTCACTTTCCCAATATTCATCTTCTGACATTCCTCTACCTGCCAAATAATCTATCCATTCATCATAAGTCTCGTTAGTGTCGCCATTTTTTATGGCTTCGTCTTGCATATCCCTTAGTTGATTCATATAGTCTAATGTTTCACCCTGTGACGGGTATAATTCACGTTGCTTGGATTTTTTTATAAGAATTTTGTCGTAAGCAATGGCATTAAGTATTTCATTTTTAGAAGGTTTTTTCCCCTGCAAAGTAAGAAAAGCCTTTTTTATCTCAACATTTATTTGTGTCACTTCTTCGTCATCTATTAATGCGACGACCTTACTATTATCAGGGTTTTCATGAATATTTTTTATGTCTTGCCCGGCCTTTTCCCATACAGAATCTTTTGCTGCATAGGCTGCCAATGATGACACTGTTATAATTATTAAAACCATAATTAGTATCATATATTTTTTTCTATTAATCATTTTGCATCCCCCTTAATTTAAATGTTATAGCATTTAAAAATAAATTTTTGGGATGGGTATATAAGACAAAATGAGATGGTTCATTATTAGGGTAACGGGCAGGTCTATTGCAGCCCAGACTTGCGATGTTGAACCAATACGAATATCAAACTTTGAAAGTCGGTAAATGATGGTGCACTCTGACACCATCATTTTTAGGTTTAGATAGATATTGTCGGTCTCGTCAGCCCAGTTTGCCCAGTCAATGGTTTTCAAACCCAACCAGTATGGTTTTAATATGTTAAATTTAGTCTCTACAACCACGTTACCCTATAGCCGCGGGTCGCCAGTCTCATTGTAATGATCCTTCAGCCAAGGCCGGGAATCTCGGTTCCGTTCGGTCCTCCCTGGAGTCCATTTCCTGGACAAAGGTGTTGGCCCGCTTGCAACTGATGGTGGAAAACCGCTATCTGGGTCTTCTAACCGGCGAGGTGGGAAGCAGCAAGTCTCTCCTCACCCGCCGTCTGTTTCAAAGCCTGGATCCTATGCGGTATCTCTTCATCTACATTTCTAAATCCAATCTTAAACCCCGCGGATTCTACGGGGAACTCTTACGGTACGTAGGTGAAGTGTCTCCCTTTTCCCCAGCCAAAGCCAAGCGCCTCTGGGTAGATGTGCTGGAGTCCCGTCAGGAACAGAAATGAGCGAAACCATGCTGGGAGAATTAAGGTTTGTGGTTAACCACCAGATGGACTCCTGCTCGCTATTCCCTTTGATCATGGTGGGTCAGTTATCTCAGAAGTCAGATAACTGCCCATATCCCAGCAATTATACTATCCTCGATAATGGTCAAAGCATAGAAAAACCAATAGTTTCTATGAAAATTCCTCGGATAATTTCTGATATATAATCTATAATACTCCTGGACATCAACCGATGTCACAAATATGTTTTGGAGGGTATTATGGATATCAGTTATTGGAGAGAACTAAATGACGGGTTTACTGACTTTCTTGTCGAGAAAGGCTACACCCACGACATTACAAGGCACTACAGGGGGACAATCAATCTGCTGATCCGCTTTGCGAATGCAAACGGCTATAAAGCATACACCCAAGAAATAGGCGAGAAATTTCTGGAGTCTGAAGAGCGCCTGATGTATCTACAGCAAGCTGGTTATCAGCGCCAGCGTTTGGTCATACGGCGATTTAATGAGTACCTTGACGACGGAAAGTATTCGTATACGTATCTTCGAGTGAATTACGAATGCCCGGAAGCTTTCAAAGAGGTGCTTGAGCATTACCTCAAATCATTGGAGACAGCAAATTTGAAGCAATGCACCATTGACAAACATCGTGTATTTACAATAAAGCTATGCAGGGATTTCGCGAGGAACGGCATAGAATCATGGGATGCCGTCGATGCCAAAGCACTGTCGGGAGCGTTTGACCGGGCTACAAGCAAAGCTCAGTTTGCGGCTTGCATACGGAAACTCTTTGGATTCCTGGTCAAAGAAGGAATTGTCAAATACAATTACGCGGGGATAGTGCCGCAAATGCATTATTGGAAGCGTATCCCCTCCGTGTATAGCAGCGACGAAATTGAGGCGATACTCGGAAGCGTCGATCGTTCAAATGAAGTGGGGAAACGTAATTATGCGATTCTTTTGTTGGCAGCACGATTGGGCATGCGCTCTTCTGACATAAGTTTCCTGCGCTTCGAAAATGTTGATTTTGTCAAGGCTATTATTGAGTTTAAACAACGAAAAACAGGGGTCGCAAACCAATTAACGCTTTTGCCAGAAATAGCGGAAGCCTTGCAAGACTATATCAACAACGTGCGTGGCGACTCAGTTGAGCTATATATATTCCTTACTTGCCGAGAAAGCTTGAAGAAGGGCGTGCTGCCGAAATTGAGCAGCGGGGCTATATGCCGGGTTGCCGCAAAACATTTTCGTCAATCTGGAATCGAGTTTGGCGACAGGCACCATAGCGCACATGCCCTCAGGATGTCACTCGCAAGCGGTCTCGTAGCGGAAAATGTGCCTTATGAAGCGGTCAGAACCATTCTGGGGCATGAAGATCCTAACGCCATAACGCATTATGTGAAACTTGACACGGAAAGCCTGCGTTCCTGCGCCCTTGACGTCCCAATGGCGAGCGGCAGATTTGCCGAATACCTAGCCAGCGGAAAGGGGGCGTTGTAATATGCCTAAGCAATATGGCAGCTGTCTAGCCGCTGAAATGAATGATTATTTGAAGCTGCTGGAAAACGCAGATAAAGACACTAGCAAATACAGGACTACGTTTAACAGCCTTGACGCATATTTATTAAACAGCAATATATCTCAAAAGGCACTGACGGAAGCGGTTGTTTCCGGGTGGCTGAAGACTCTTGCGTGCAAACCAAAGTCTAAGAGGAATTACACAGGCAACATGCGCAGGTTTGCACGATACTTGAGCGCGCTTGAAATCCCTGCGTATGAGCCGGAATTGTTTCGGACACAGTCAGATTATGTTGTGTACACTTTTTCAGATGAAGAGTTCGCAGCCATTATTGACGTAGCGGACAATTTTGCAGCAATCAAAAGCAAAGAAAATGAGACATCATATGTCTTTCCAATGCTACTCAGGATTCTCTACGGCTGCGGATTGCGGCTGGGCGAAGCGCTTTCGCTCTGTTGGCGTGACATAGATTTAGATACTGAAGTTATCACAATACGGAAAGCCAAAAACCACAAGCAGCGAATTGTCCCAACTAGCAGCTCATTGGCAGAGGTGCTCAGATTATACAATAGGCGCATGATTGGAGATGATTCGGACGCCAGTTTATTGTTTGAGAGCGTCCGCATAAAAGGGCGTCCATACCTGCAAAACACGTTTAGGCTCTGGTTCTTGCAAATCTTGGAGCAAGCCGGTATCCCAAATGTACGCAGCGTGCCATCGGAGCGCATAATATCCCCTCACACCTTAAGGCACTACTTCACGTTCAAATCGTTTTTGAAGTCGGAAGCGGAAAGGAGACCGCTGGAAGAATCTGGACCACGACTTGCGGCATATCTTGGACATGAATCTCTGGCGGGAACTGAAAAATACATAACGACGAATTATGTGCTGTACAAAAACTCGCACGCCCGGATGGAAGAGAGCGTTGGAAATCTGTTTCCGGAGGTGAATTTCGAGTGAAAAGCAAACCTGGTGAGCTAACTCGTCTGCTGTCAGAGTTCTTTACCGAATACCTGCCTACTACCAAGGGGCTGAGCGCAAACACCATAACAGCGTACCAGTACGCTTTCCGGCTGCTTTTTGGATATCTTGATGATGTGAAAGGTATCATGCCGACCAAGGTGTCGTTTGAAACGCTCTCAAACGGCGTTATTGACGAATTTCTTGTTCATCTCGAACAAGAGCGCCAGTGTACCGCTAAAACGCGCAATGTTCGCCGCTCCGCGATCATTGCGTTTGCAAAATATGCCGCCAAGAAATCCTTTTCCGCATCTTTGCCATTCTATTCCGAAGCAATTACTTCCGCAAAGAAAAAAGAGCCGAAGAATAATATCATAAAATATTTTACGAAAGAAGAAATTCAATTGCTGCTAAAACTGCCTGATACATCAAAAGCGATCGGACAGCGCGATGTCGCGATGCTGGCGGCATTATATGCCACTGGCGCACGGGCGCAGGAGCTGTGCGACATAACTTTGAAGGACATCACGTTAGCAACGCCGTCTTTTCCGACAAAGGTGCGCTTGACTGGAAAAGGGAACAAGTCTCGAATAGTTACTATCCCCACGAGCTGTACCGCAATCATAACCGAATATTTGCGGGTAAGAAAATACGATTTAAACAACAAGTCAACTTACGACCGGCATCTATTCTCAAGCCAGGCCAATGAGCAAATGTCAATCTCTTGCGTTGAGGAAGTTGTCCGGAAATATGTGGTTAGAGCAAGGGAACTATATCCGAAGCTTTTTAGACAGAACGACTACACGCCGCACTCATTTCGCCACTCAATCGCGGTTCATATGCTTGAAGCAGGGGAATCACTTATTGCAATAAAGGCGTTTTTAGGCCATGCATCGATTTCTTCTACTGTTGTTTACGCCAAGCTTACGCCAGAATTAGCTAACAAATACCTTAATGAACGCGGCAAACCATTAGAAAATACAATGATGCAATCGATTCCGCAGTCCCTCCCCAATGCGATGCCATTCCTATACAGATAGTTTTGTCATCAGAAATTATCCGAGGAGTCTAAAGCAGATTCCTCGGAGTTACAACACTTCAGAAGAATTATGGTTGATAAAATAATTGCTGGGATATGGGCAGCCCGAACTGCGGCGGACTTTACGGCTTAAAAAGTACGAGGCTATCACCCAGCGGATCCCACTGCAGTATCACCTGGGAGGGCTCAGCCCGGAGGAGACTGCTAATTACATCCGCCATCAGATGAAGATAGCCGGCATGGCGGCCCCGGTTTTTGCCGATAGTGTTATGTCCCTGGTCCATGCCGCTGGTCAAGGCATCCCGCGTATTATCAACTAAATCTGTAGCCAGGCCATCCACGATGCGGCCCAACGGGGTCACGAGGTGATCGAAGAAACCCATATTGCCAGGGTGCTGGCGGACTTTGACCGGCAACGGGGAGTGGTCGGGTGACCGGCACGCTTTCATTTACCTTAAATGACTGGCGGCTGGGTTCTCACCCCAATGGCGGATTAGCGGCTAAACTCTTACGCCATTGACGGTGAGATTCACACCGCCAATTTTCGTGAGCGGTAACATAAAATTAGCCCGTTTACCTATAACGATGATATATTTCTATGAATATTGCTCCTAATATATAACTTAATATCGCCACCATTGTTATAATATAAGAGTCTCTTGGGCTCAAGCCTACTATAATAAAGTAATTTCTAACTGCAGTATTAACTATTAAAGTTAATACAAGTAAGGCTATTATAGGTAACAACTTTATTAGCTTGGTCATTTAAAAGGTCTCCTAAATTTATATTCCATATCCCGGCTGACTACTTGGCCAATAATATGTTTTCCAATAGCCTGTTCCTGCTTCGGCATTACCCAGTTTCTCCCCAGGTTCAACGTAACTGTTATTTATATTTAGGTCAACGTGCCTTTTCCATAAATCTAAAGAACCATTTGGATTAGTGGTGAAATGGAAATAATTAATTATGGCTAGAGATGCTATTCCTGCAATTACTACACCTACGGCTGCAGTAACCACACCTGTTGCCACAAGCGCTCCTGCCAAAGTACTTGCTATAATTAATCCAGTAGCAGTAATATAATTAACATCTGTTGGTGACAAATATGTGTGGTAGTATAGATATCCGCCTGAAGTATAGCTTTCTATATAGCTATAATGCCAAAAGTTCTTTTTTGCACTCATCGTTACTTCTCCAGGGGAATCCTGCTCAATTTCAGGCACGCATTCAGCAATTTTTTTAGCTTCTTCAAGGTCTTTTGCAAAAGCAAAATAAGTTCTCTGGTTAGTTGTTTCATCTTTCCTATCTTTATCTTTATCTTTATCTTTATTTATTTTGGATTTATCAGATTGTTCGTCAATAGATGGTTCATCAGAGGTTACCGGAGAAGCAATAACTACATAATTAACTGATGAATCCGTTTTTACCTCTACGACTTTGTTTTTAGTTTCCTTACTAGTATATACGACAGTTTCAGTTTGGTTTTTGCTATTCTGGGTACTTGCCAATGCGATTGGAGAAAAATTTAAAAATAACAAACAAAACATTACTGTTATTGCTATAAGACTTCTTATTTTACACATTATTAATCCCCCCTTAATAAATTTCGGTTAATCTTAAAATATCTTCGTTTTTCTTAGATTTTTACTTTGTTTTCGGACAGCCCGTCTCTTATTATTTACATCAATGTGTAATAATGGATGACAATGCGTAACCTTCACCAAGGCCGCTTGTGTTCTGTATTTTGGCCAGTGGGATTCCACATCGTCTCCCGGCAGCAAACCTCCCATGTCTTCCTGGGTCTTCGCCCTAAATTCCTTCGTCCTGCCTATTCCAAGAGGTGGAACGTCAGTCATGCTCCTAAACAGGGTCTATGCCCTAATGGAAAAATTCAACCTGACTGTCCCGGCTCTCCGTTTTCAAAGTGCGCTCAAGGCTTGTGTATAAACGTTTGGGTCATTTACACATCAACTGGTGGATCGCAGCACTCTCTACTCGGCGACTATGTGCTTATGTTGTTTCCATGCTTGTTAGGGTTGTCTCCAGCGTTTTATGCGGCTATCTTCACCGACTGTTGAATATCGCCCATCATCTTCTCTGGATTGTAGTTAACGGCCTTGCTCAGAATGGCGTAGAATACCCTGATGAGTTTTCCACAGAGGACGACAATGGATTGCATCTTGTTTAGCGGGTTTTTTTCCCTTGTTCAATCATGGCCATGAACAGCCCATGCCTTAATCGCTTCCGCCCCCTGGTGACTGATGGTGGTCTTTCCTTTGTGTTTGCCGGAGCTGTTCTCTACCAGGTTACAACCGTCCATTTTTTGTATTTGACGGGGGTGTTCGAACCTGTGGATATCCCCGCTTTCACCAATAAAGGTTGTAGCCGTAACCAACCCAACTCCCTTGATTTTCAGAAGTTTTACTGCATTCGGTACCTGAAGCAGCAATTCCCACATCAATTGTTCCAAGCGTTCATGCTGGGCACGGTACAAATCGTATTCGGCGAGCAGGTTCTGCAGGCTGGCTTCTGAAGCTACATGGCCATTGGTTCTGCCAATACTATTGATTGCAGCTTTGACCAGTGCCTGCGCTCTTTTTATGCCTACGGAGCGCTTTACAACTGTCCGCCAAATGGCCAGTATTTTGTCCTCGCCCGCTTCAAAAACCTTGGCTGGTGTTGGAAACATTCGAAGCGTCAGAAGCGCCGTTTTTCCTGTCCATTTCTTGAATACGCCTTCAAACTCTGGAAACCGGATATCCAGCCAGCGAACAACCCTATTGTGGATAGCGGTTAGCTGCTTTTGCAGCCGCTCTCTTTCAGCCACCGCTTCGCGTAGTTCCTGATAGATGTCGTCCGGGATGTATACCTCCCGGTAGCGTCCGTCTTTCACTAACATGGCGATGGTCTTCGGATTTGCGGTCATTCTTGGTGGGGCTGTTATCATCCAGTTCCTTGGTTCGTTTGACATGGAATGGGTTGACTATGGCCGGTTTATGGCTTGGCGTTTGAGATGGTCTCCCAATGTAAACCAGTAATGTCCAGTAGGCTCAAAGCCAGCGATGACTTCTGTCTTTTCATGCTGCTTACATGTGTCCTGCATCCATCGGGTCAGGAGTATAAATCCTTCCGCCGTGTTGCTAATTTCAGCAGCTTGGCCAGCTCAATCCCTCTGTAATCAAAGGCTCTGGCATAATGGCTTTCTTTACCAATGTCGATTCCAACCACCAAAGTTTCAATTTTGATTTGCGAAATCTTCTCGTTTTGTGTACGCTTCATATAGAGGCGCCTCCTCAATTTTGGTTTTGTGCCTTCTTTGCGGGAATTAGCACATTACCATTGTATTGATGGGCGTCTCTTTTTTCAAAGGTCGTTTTCAATGATTACAGGAATGCTCCTTTTGAATAAGAATTAAATCACCTTATTTTTAGAACCTAAATCCTTTTAAACACAGCTACTCTCACACCTTCATTCCCACCTCCCAAAATTTATTGCTACGCCCCTCCTAAGACCTAATCACAATAAGACGAATGAAAATGGATTTAGGTTCAAAAAAACACTAAAAAATTTTTATAAATTTTTTTGCTAAGTTTAAACCTAATCCCATTCTGAAACGTCTTATGTTAGCGTTTTAATTCTGAAAGGGGGAAATGTAGTATGAAGGGGTTTCGAAAGGTGTTTTTTCGTTGGTAATGATGGTTGTTTTTCTTACGGCAACCGGCGCTGTTTATGCCGGGCAGCCTGAGTTGAAGGCGCCGCCGCCGGAGCAAAGTAAAGCGTTTAAGGAAGTGGGAATTGAATCTTTACAGTACCTGCAGGATTGGGATTGCAATCTTATTCCCAGCGGAGGCGGAAATATAAATATAACCGCTTATACCCAGGCTTATCAAAATGTGGACTATATCATGGTAAGGCTTTACCTGCAGCGTTGGAACGGCAGCAGTTGGGTCGATCTGGGAAGCTGGCCTTATGAAAGGTATAACGCATCCAAGGCAGAGGGGATAAAGGGTCTGGCGGTCTTAAAGGGTTACTATTACAGAGTACGGGCGGATCACAGCCTGACCCACGGCACGACAACTGAATCTGCAAAGTCGTATTCCGATTCGTATTATGTCAAATAAAACGGGGCACCCGGTGTGCCCCGTTTTATTTCATGGACTCGGCTATTTTTATAGCATTCTCTTTTGATATCTTCCCTTCCAGGGTAAACAATACACTGTTATTTATCCACGTCATTCGAATCATATCATTTTTGAATAAAATCATTTTGCCACTGTTTTTCCCCACCTCGATATCCTCTGTGACAGCGTCTTCAATATCATATCCGTATCCCTGAACATATCCCTCCGGTACATTCATCTCTTCAAGCACAATGTAATTTGCATCGGGGCTATTATAATTGAGGCTGATCCTGGCCACGGGTTTGCTCATTGGCTGAAATTTAACCTGATCAAGGGTATAGCCGGCGGGGATATATTCAGGAATTGTGACCGGAAAAGGGGAAACCGTTTTCGCCTCTTCCAGGGAAACAATTCTCTCCTCTTCAATGGGGATCTCTGTAAACCCTTCATTTGGCGGTGGAGACAATTGACCGGGTTCATTGTGCCGGTATCCAGTGCTGATATTTATCTGAGTACCGCCAAGCAGGGTCTCTACCGTATAAAGTATCTTTTCCCCTATGGCCCGGGCCGTTCCCGGAACGGATATGGCAAAGGCGCCGGCTAAAATGATAATCACGCCGGCAGAGGCAGCCAGACGCAAATATAAAAGTTTCTTTCTTCTTTGATTATCAGTTTTGTGCTGCTCTTTAAGCTTTTTATCAAACCTTACCCATGATTCTTCCAGTGGGGGCGGGGTAACTGAATCCACCATTTCGCATACTGTTTCTTTGATTACTTTATCCAGTTCGGTTTCAGAATAGTGTTTCATGATTGTTTCACCTCTTCCGGATCTATGAATATACTACGACGTTTGAAACTGCCTTTAGGTTCTATCAGTTTTTTAATCTCCTGCCTGGCGTGAAAAAGCCGGGACTTGACGGTTCCCACCGGTATACCCAGGGCTGTGCTTATTTCCTCGTATGACATTTCCCTATAATATTTTAGATATATTACCTGCCGGTGTTCCAGTTGAAGGCCATCAATCTGTTGTTTAATAGCCTGCTTTTCTTCATTTTCTAATAAGATGGTGTCCGGGGAGAACAACTGGTTATCTGAGTATATACCCCGGGCCTCAGCAAATAGTGTGCTCCTTGAACGGTGGCGGATAATGTCCCGGGCTGTGTTTGTAGCCATACGGCACAACCAAGCCTCCAGCTTGAAGGGGTCTTCAAGCTGATTTATTTTGTATTGAATCTTTAGAAAGACTTCGTGGACAGTATCTTCGGCAAGTCCGGTGTCATTGGTAATATAATAAGCTGCCTGGTAAACAGGCTTGTAAAACAGTTCGTAAACAAATCTGAGTGCCTGAGTATCTCCGCTTTTTATTTTAGAAACAATTGTTTCTGTTTTCAAAATAAAAAACCTTCTTTCGTAAGGCTTTGCTTTTTCCTGATATGGGGTGGACAGTCAACTGCGCTGTCGTATATTGTTCTATTTCGACATTACAGTTTCCTGCTATTTATGTCAAATTCATACTATTGACGTCTATAAAAATACAACCTGGACAAAAAAACCGGAACGCCCTGATGTTCCGGTTTGCAGAAAGTTTTTTAACTCACGATTTTTTACCCAACAGTTTTTCCACCATCGCCTGGTTTGCCCGCTTCTCGAAATTGTCGTCCAGAGGCTCCAGCCGGTGGTCCTGCCCCCTTCTTTGCAGCGAAAGCGTTATAAGCAGGTCGGTGAGTGCCGGGTTTTTAGGCAGCAGCGGCCCGTGCAGGTAAGAGCAAAATACGTTTCTGTACCTGGCCCCCTCGGTTCCATCAAACCCGTTATTGCCACCGCCGTGCAACACCTTGCCCAGTGGTTGGATGCCGTTTAGGAATGTCCTGCCGCCATGATTTTCAAACCCCACCAGCCTGGTTTTAATTCCGCCCAGTTCGGCCTCAACAACCACGTTGCTAATAAGCCGGGTGTCGCCGGCCTCGGTGTAATGTTCCATCAAACCCAGGCCGGGAATTTCGGTACCATCAGGCATACGGTAATATTTCCCCATTAGTTGGTAACCACCGCAAATGGCCAGCACCACCAGGCCGTCCTCCACTGCCGACCGAAGGTTGTTCACCCGGGCGGTCAGATCTTCGGCCATCAGACCCTGTTCCCGATCCGATCCGCCACCGATAAATAAAAAATCGTAATCCTCGAATTGCACTTGATCACCCAGATTGGCCTCCATAATCCGCACCGGTATGCCCCGCCAGCGGCAGCGCTGGGTAAAGGCTATTATGTTGCCGCGATCTCCGTACAGGTTCAGCAAGTCAGGATACAGGTGACAAACTGTAATCGTCATGATCCTTCACCCTTTCTGCCTGCCGGCTTAAAATCTTTTCCACCGGCCATAATGCTGTATAGGTGGCCAGGATGCCCACACTCTCACCTTTCCCGTTCAGCACCTTATCCACTGCCTGGCGGTACTCCTTTTCAATGTCCACCATCCACACCGGCACTCCTGCATATTTAAGGCGCAGAGCCATATCCTCAGCCCGCTGCCCCGAGCACACAAACCGGCTGAACTTTTCCGGGTGCAGTGCCAGCATCTCGAAATCCACGTCCCAGAGCCATGAAATATCCCTGCCGTCGGCATCATTGTCATTGATAGCGATCAATACTTCCTGCTTTGGGGCTCCCTGGTTCCCCAAAAGCGCGAAAAGAGCCCGGTTGAACCCGGTAGGGTTCTTGACCAAGTTCAGGAGCACCCGCCGGTTATTATAACGAAACGATTCCATCCGGCCCGTAGCGGGTAAGTATTTCCCGAGGCTGGCCAGAGCAGTTTGTGGATCCACTTGCAATGACAGTGAGGCACTGAATGCTGCCATGGCATTATAAAGATTATGTATGCCCCGCACCGGAAGCCTGACTTCCCAATGACCGTCGGTACCCCTTACCATCGCTCTAATACCGGTTTCTTCCTCTAACACAGCCGAAGCTTCCAGGTCGGGGTTAGGGCGGACAAATCCGCATCCGGGGCACGAATAATCACCTAATTGGCTATAAATATAAATCCCATAATGCAGGCCTGCACCGCATAATGGGCAAAACTTGGCTTCCCTGCTGTATGAAGCACCAGCCGACAGCTCTTGCACCGGCAGAATACCGTAAAAAAGCGCCGTCAAACCGGATTCAACTGCCAGGCGAGCTACCAGCGGGTCGTCACCGTTCAGGATTAGCTTCACATCGCCGGTGAGTTTTTTCAAAGCTTTTAAAACCTTCTTGACCGTGGTATCAAGTTCACCATAACGGTCAAGTTGATCCCGGAAGAAATTGGTTACAACCACCATGTCCGGCTTAATCCAGCCTAATACCAACGGAAAAACGGCCTCGTCCACTTCCAGCACAGCATAATCACTGCTAACCCGGCCCGTAATACTCCCAGAGCGGATAAAAGCCGTAACCACTCCGGTCATCAGGTTGGCTCCTTCCAGGTTGGCCACAACTTTATGGCCGGCTTGTTCCAGGATACCCATCAGCATATTGTTGGTGGTGGTCTTACCGTTGGTCCCGGTAACCATAATCACCCCTTTACGGGGTTGATCCCGGTAATGATTCAATATATCCGGGTAGATACGCAGTGCCAATTTGCCGGGAAGCGACGAACCCCGCCCCCGACCGGTTAAACGGCTGGCAAGCATGGCCAACCTGCCCACAATAACAGCCAGTATTAAACGCAAATTCATAGTCTACCTCTGCAATAGTTAATAGTTTTTTCCCTTTTAATCGGCGGTTTGATAATAAACAACCCCGTTCCGCTTATAACTGCCAATTAGCTGATTTTCCATCATCAAATCCAGGTTAGCCTGGATTTCGGATAAGCCCAGAAAGACATCCCAACCACCAAGATTTGGGTATATTTTGCGGCATAGTTGGTATGTGTTCAGTTCATAACCTTTTAATTTATCCAGCATTAGTTTAACTTGCACATCATGATGTCCCCGCACAGCCTCTATTACACCATGATAATCGCTGAACGAACCGCCATGTCCCGGGAAAACCACCGATATATCCATTTTCTCTACTCTTTCCAAACCCTGCAAATACTGACTCAGTGTAGGCATACGCCGCTCGGGACAATCGGGATCCGCTTCCCAAAGCGGGTTGGGGGTGATGTGCGAAAGCATGAAATCGCCGGAGAAAAAGAACTTTTGTTCCGGGCTGTAGAAACAGATATGTCCCGGGCTGTGCCCCGGCAGGTGCAGCACCTGTAATTCCCCGGTTTCAAATTCCAGCAAATCTCCTTCTTGCATTTCATAGATTTTGGCGTCTATCATCGTCTGACCGGGTAGTTTGTCCCGATCATCCTGGATGGCACGGATCTCATCGATAGTAATACCTGTTTCCAACATGTAAGGTAACCGTTCGCTGATTGGATCGGCGGTGCTGGCCATTTTTTGTATTTCAATGCGATGCGCTATTATTGCAGCGCCGGATTCAGCGGCAATTTTAGCGGCCAGCCCGCTGTGGTCCGGGTGACTGTGGGTTAATAACACTCGCTCAATTTCATTTATATTTACGCCAAGAAGCGGGAGCATGTGCCGCAGCATTTTATATGCTTCCGGTGTATCAGCACCTGCATCTACTAGGGTCAGCGGTCGGTTTTTAATGACATAGATGTTTACCGGACCCACCTTATATGGAGTAGGTAATGTTATTTGATATACAGATAGCACGTTCTGCCCTCCTTTTCCTGGCAACTAAACGTTATACTGTAGTCGCCCCAAAGACGCGCGGTAAATAAGTTTTCTATACACATATTAACCCTTAACTTAACCAGGGTAAAGAACGCGCGCTTTTGTAATTACTAAAATACCTGATTTAAGCCACTTTGTTTCGGCATCCCGATGCCAAGTGTAAAAACCACGCCTTTAGGCGTGGCTTTTAGCGGCAAACTGCCGTCGGGATCAGACTCCTCACCCACCACCGTTATATCCTGTCAACACGATTTTCCCGTCTGTTACGATTACCGGAACTTTGTCGACCCCGTACTTTTCCTTAAGCAAACGTTTGGCGTCTGCATCCTCGCTGGTATTTATCTCCCTGAACCGAATGCCCTTGGCTGTGTAATCATCCACGGCCTTCTTACAGTGCGGGCAACCGGTCTTGGTATAAATAACTACATCACCCACTGACTCACCTCCATATTAAATCGATTAATCATCCTCACTTAACCCCTGGTATAACCAGGGTCGCTATATATTCGTCTTCTCCTTGGGTGACGTGAACCCGAAACATCCAGTGCCCTCGGGCATCAAATACAAACTTCAGGGTGCCTTTTTCGTCCGTAAAAAGCTCATGTATAAAGCCGTCCCCATCATAAATATGGTATGTTGCCAGTACCCGGGTTCCTGCCAAAGGCTTTCCATCATATAGCACGGTTAGGTCGACGGATTTACCGGGACTAAATTCGGTATAATCACCCGGCACAATTTCCAACCCCCGGTTAAATAACACGCCCTGCCCATGCACATGGTGGCCAAATGGTACCAGTACCCGGGCCAAATAGTGTAATTTCCCGGCGTGATGCTCGGCCTGCGCGGTATAAATGCCTTCCGGGCCACCTTCAAAGGTCAGTTCATAATTTAAACCATCCCGGTCTATAACAACAGGCACATTGAACTCACGTCCACCGGGCTCCTTTACAAGGCCCGTCCAGTTGATAGGAAGATCCGGCTTATCCCGTTTCATAGCCTGTCCCCAGAGCACTTTAACCCTGGCACTGTCACCATGATGAAAATGAAGGTGAGCGGGCTCCAGCCACAGCGCATACCCGTTCTCAACTTGTTCTACATGCATAAAGTCCACCTGCCCTTAAAATGTAATTACATCTATTATAGAGCATTGCCAGATTTTTTAAAAACCCGTTATTGGTAATTTTGCCCCTTAATATCTCCAATGTACGGTTAGTTCTTTTTTTCATCCCCGGGATGGCAATCTGCGCATACATCGCAGCACCCGACGCTGTCACCTTCCTGGCGGTATACCAATCTTATATGACACAGTTCGCAATCACCTTTTACCGGCATACAGGGTTCGGGGTGGATAATAACCTGCAGTGCGGGCAGCCGTTTGCGCAAGTCTTGCTCAATATTATCACACAAAGCATGGATGGACACTATTTGCTTGCCTCGGGGCACAACAAGATTAAAATCAACATGTTTCTCCGGACCTGCCTTGCGAGTGCGCAGATTACGGTAGTCCACGTACAGGCCGGCATACCCCTCTAGTACTTCTTTTATTGCTAATTCGTCACAGTCCGGCAGCCTCACGTCAAGGATACTGCCCACCGACTCACGCATCAGGTCGTACGCCGCTTTTAATATTAATAACGCCACAGCTATAGCTATAATAGGGTCAATGATGTATAGTCCGGTTAGTTTAATGGCGGCGATGCCGGCCAGAACTCCCAGCGAGGTCATTACATCGGTGCGCAGGTGCCAGGCATCGGCAGCTAGGGCGGGGGAATCGGTTTGCTTAGCTACGTGCATCAACCGTGATGAAACATACAAGTTCACTGCCGCTGAAATACCCATTACCATCATTCCTAAACCCAGCGACTTTATCGCGGTGGATTCATAAAGCTTGGGCACTGCTTCCTTAACGATCAGGGCGGCAGCCGCAACTATTAGCACAGCTTCAATTATAGCCGCCAGGTTCTCAAACTTGCCGTGCCCGTAGCGATGCTGGTCATCAGCCGGCTTGTTTGATTCTCGCACTGAAGCGTAAGCGATTACCGATGCTACCAGATCGAGGCCAGAGTGTATCGCCTCCGAAATGACACCGATGGAATTCATGGACAAACCAACTGCAAGCTTACCTGCCGTTAAAAAAGTATTTGATATAATTGATAAGCGGGCAACTTTTACTTTTTCCCGCGGGTCCATAAAACTCTCTCCCCTAAATCTAAAAATAATGCCCAAAAGTAAAATCAATGCCCGGGGCCATCATCTTTATCCAGGCTAAGATGAAGTCCCGCGGGCATAACCGCTGCCGTATCGGCCCGGCCGGTTTTCGAATCCGGCCTGACAGTGCATTCATTTCAATATAACATATGTTGCCATTACGTTCAATAATTACGGGCAATAAATGGTATGTTAGAAATCAGCGCTTGCGCTGGTCCTCTATGTGATGCAACCCCACGGCGATGTTTTAGCTGGGCGGATCCTCATCATCAGTACCACGGGTTTCCTCGTAAATAATACCGTCATCCCCTACCTCGTAAGGGATATGATCCACCAGTTCAGTGTAACCCACGGCCTCCTCATCGGCGCTGCCGCCGCCGTAATAAGAACCGGCCCCTGAATGGGGTGAATGCTCCTGCCACTTGGCTAACTCCTGCCAGGCGTCTTCCGTATCGTACATAGTACCTTCTTGCTGACCGGTGGTCCTGGCAAAGGGAGGTTCCAGTATATCTTCTTCCACCGGTCGCACATTAATGCGGTTAGGTACTTCCTCGTAACGGTTGTGACAATCCGCGCACTGAGTGGTATAAGGTAGCGCTTCCAGTCGTTCTACCGGGATCTCCCGGCCGCACATATCGCATTTTCCATAAGTACCTTCGTTCATGCGTTTAAAAGCATGGTCTATGGCATTAAGTTTAATTTGCGCGTCTTCACGAAGGGACATATCCTTACTCCGCTCAAACACTTCGCTGGCTATATCAGCGGGATGCTGGTCGTAAGCGGATAATTCCTCCACAGAATCAGAAAGTGAGGTACCCAACCCCCCGTCGTCGATATGCTTTTTTAATTCTATATTCCTTTGTTTTTCCTGTTCCAGTTCGCGTTTGAAATGATTCATCAATTCCTGTTTCATCTTTTACCCCCACGATTATTGTTTTCCCAACTGAGCCTGAACAATTTTAACCAGATCGGCAATAAAATCGCCGATTACAGGTAAATTAAGCACCGCCAACCGCTGTAGAACGAGCACAATAATTGCTCCCAGGATGGCAAACCCGATGGCAATACCCAGTCCCCTGGCAATACCGCTGATGAAGTTTATGTATAACAACCGGTACGGGTTTTCCAGCAGTTCCACGTATTCGGCCAGCTTCATTTTTTCCATGTTGATGGCCAGTTCCCGGACCCTTCCCTCAAGAGCTTGTAAAACTATATTTTGCTTGTCTTTCACCGGCTCCAACCCCCAATTATTGTTTTAATTTGCCCAGTCAGTACAAAAAAAATAAACGAGGCCTAAAACCCCGTTTACTATCATTCTTAATATGTTGGTAATACTGTTGGTGAACGCGCCGGCCAAACGCCTAATCATTAATTACGCTCTAAGAAGCCATAAATTCGGGGCTATGACGAGGCAAGCGCCCGCGGCGCATGTCTTCACTTCGTATACAATGACATAATAAATCTGACCTAAAAATAGTTTTATGGTGCCTCTCGCTAACCAGCCTAGTAGTTTAGGCCCGTTTCTTTTTATCCATCAGCTTCAAGTCCACCCATACTGGACTGACATTGCATATTGATGAATACGCCCCGCTAATGATCCCGATGATCATGGCCAGCACAAAAGTCTTAATGGTGGTGCCACCCAGGAAGTACAAGGCCAGCAACACTAACATTGTCGTCAAAACAGTGTTTATGGAACGGGCCAGTGTTTGCCAAATGCTGTTGTTCACTAGTTCATCCAGCATCTCGCCCTTCTTGCGGTTTTTCAGGTTTTCTCTGATGCGGTCAAAAATAATAATAGTATCATTTATGGAATAACCGATTACAGTTAGTATAGCCGCCACAAAAGCGCTGTCCACTTCCAATTGGAGGATGGAGAATATGCCTAGCACCACCAGAATGTCATGCAACAGCCCTATAATGGCGGCAATCCCCTGCTTGAGTTCGAAACGGTAGCTTATATAGAGCAGCATCATTATCGAAGCCACCACCAGGGCCAACAACGCCTTTACGGCCAATTCCCGTCCCATAACCGGGCCCACCCTATCGTTACGCAGCAGGGTTACCCCACCCAGCTTTTCGTCCAACGTGGAAATCAATGTGGCACTTTCATCCTCGGAAAGTTCCCTAGTCCTAACTAGGTAATCACTATCGCCACTTTTCTGTACATTACGCGAGGCACCAAACCCCAGTCCCTCGACCACTCCGCGCACTTCCTGGATGTCAGGACCCTTTTCGGCTCTTATTTCCACCAAGTTGCCCCCTGTAAAATCTATACCAAGGTTTAAACCCTGCAGCGCCAGGGAGACCAGTCCGGGCAGAATCACTAGTATTGATATAATGTACCATATCTTTCTGTGTTTGATGAAATTAAACATTTTTCAGCCCTCCCTATGCGCCGTAATACTTAGGATTTTTCGCCAGATTGGTGGCGGCGGCCAGGTGCAGCATCCACCTGGTCATGGTGAGCGCAGTGAACATGCTGGCCAGAATACCGATACTCAGGGTAACAGCAAACCCGCGAATCGGACCGGAACCGAAGTAATACAGCACCACCGCTGCAATTAAAGTGGTCACGTTGGCGTCAAACACCGCCACGAAACCGCGCTTAAACCCGGCATCAATAGCGGAACGAGTACTTTTACCCGAACGTAGTTCTTCTTTAATGCGCTCGAATATAATAACGTTGGCATCCACCGCAATCCCCAGCGACAGCAGGAAACCGGCAATACCCGGTAAAGTCATGGTGGCATGGATACCGATAAAAATGGCGAAAACAATTAACGCATAGATAGTCAGTGCAATAGCGGCAATAAACCCGGGAACCCGGTAGTAAACAATCATGAACACCAGGATAGCAATCAAGCCCACGATACCGGCGTTAATAGACCGGTCCAGAGAATCCTGGCCTAATTGAGGGCCGACGGTGCGTTTTTCCATCACGTCCAGTTGCACCGGCAGGGCACCGGAACGAAGCAAAATGGCAATGGTGTGCGCTTCTTCCAGGTCCGCATAACCACTAATTTGCGCTTTGCCACTTGGGATAGGCTCATTTACCACAGGGTTTTGCAGTAAATCACCGTCCAGGTAAATACCAATCTGCCGCCCCACATTTGCAGCAGTGGCTTGGGCAAACTTTTTGGTGCCCTCCGAATTAAATTCAATGTTGACAGTGACCTGGCCGGATGTGGGGTCACGGCTTTCAATGGCGTCTTTCAGGTCGCTGCCGGTAACGATGGTCTCACCTTCCACCGTCTTAAATTCCAGGTAAGCAGGTTGAATCATGTCCCGAACAGCCTTCTCCGGATCATCAATACCCGCCAGTTCCACTATAATCCGACGTTCCCCCTGGCGCTGGATAATTGGTTCAGCCACGCCTGTTTCGTTAATCCGGTTCTCCAAGATAGCCACCGCTCGTTTAAGGCTGTCATCGGTAACCTCGGCTTCCGGTGTGTCCTTAGCCTCAAGCACTACGTGCACCCCGCCCTGTAGATCCAAGCCTAGGATAATCTCTTTGCCCCAAGGTAGCCATTTTATATCTTTAAAAATCGACAGCGGAGCCGCTGCCGTTAAACCCAAGGCAATTACTATGACCAATATAACAGCCAGGGTCAGTACTTTACTCCATCTCATACCGGCTCTCCCCCTATAAATAAGGTGTAGGAAACATAAACTCAAATACAAATACTGCCCGGTTAATTTACAACAGCCTGCTTCCGTTGACCACCAGCTCAAATTGGCACCGTAAAAAAACAGCAGCCCGTCGGCATAACATCATCCTGGTTAAAAAAATCTCGAAATACTCCATAACGGGGCATATTTCAGTGTTAATCTGTAGTTCCATGGTAATAGTGCGTTTCTTTTCGTCTACCCAAACAAAAGAATGCTCCACAGCATAATTAACCCGGTCATGGATATCAAAGGTGGCGTAATCCTGGTTGCGCACCCGGGAACGATGCACATCGGACTTGTCCGCCATAATTAGAGCCGCGGCCACGGTATTAACAGGCTGCCCGTAATCTTCTTCATGATTGGCAATGGCGGATATGACCACGGCTACTTCCTCAGGATCCATGCCCATTTGCAGCAGCAGTGAACAAGAAATCGTGGCACCCGATATTCCATGGTCGTTTCGGCTGACCACGTTACCGATATCATGCAGGTAACCGGCTATGGAGGCCAATTCGGTTTCACGTTCGCTGTACCCCAGCTTGGCCAGGATATTCTTGGCAATGCTGGATACCAAGTTCACATGGCGGTAACTGTGCTCTGTAAAGCCCAACACTCCAAGGTGCTCGTTGCCCTTTCGAATAAAACTGTCTACAACCGGGTTACATTTGACGTCCTGCAGAACGACCAAACCCAGACCTCCTCAGCCGCAAAAGATAAAGAAAACTTGGTTCAGATGGGGTTTTTACCCATCAATTTGTGCGAAGATAAACCAATAAAAAGAGTAGACTCGGGGCCTACTCAATAATATTATACCTTATCGTTTTCCCCAACTTCAGTAGTTCTTTTCTGAGATATGGCGTGCTTTAAAATTTCGACTCGCACGTTGTCACCGATCCTGATCACGAAGCTATCTTCTTTTACTTTAACTATGGTAGCATATAAGCCCCCTGCGGTGACGATATTGTCGTTAACGCCAAGGTTTTTTACCATCTCCTGGTGCTTTTTCTGACGTTGTTGCTGAGGCCGAATCATGAGAAACCATAACAAAGCAAACAGACCGACTATATATATAATACCAATTGTGGATTCAGGCAAACCATTAACCTCCTTTCTGCATGGATTCAAAACATATTACTTATTCTTTATTACCGGGCATTTCCCTTTTTTTATTTTTGCGGTGTTAAAAAGTGGATCATGCAAATTCAAAGGACTTTCCCTAACTGCCGCAGCCCAGTTCAAGTCAACCGTCCTCGGCTTGAGCCGTGTTGTAGCGGACCAAAAATTCTTCTCTGAATTTGGTCAACCGGTTTTCTGCTATAGCGGTGCGGATGTCCTGCATCAATGAGAGCACGAATTGTAGGTTATGCCAGGTGGTGAGCCTTATACCCAACACCTCATTGGCCTTAATCAGATGTCTAATGTAAGCCCGGGAAAAGTTCCGGCAAGCATAGCAACTGCATTCCGGATCCAAAGGCATGAAGTCCCTGGCATACACAGCATTACGCACCACTAGTTTACCGTCTCGAGTAAAAACTGTTCCATTACGGGCAATCCGGGTAGGCAGTACGCAGTCGAACATGTCCACCCCGCGGTACACCCCCTCCACCAGGCAGTCCGGGGATCCAACGCCCATCAGGTAGCGGGGTTTGTTTTCCGGCATGGCCGGCACCAGGTAATCCAGTACCTCGTACATCAAGGGTTTGGGTTCACCAACACTAAGCCCCCCGATAGCATAGCCGGGAAATGGCATAGCCATTATTTCGGCAGCGCTTTTTAACCTTAGGTCCCGGTACATTCCGCCCTGAATAATACCAAACAATGCCTGGTCTTGCCGACGGTGGCTATCCAGGCAGCGCCTAGCCCAACGGGTGGTACGCTCTACCGCTGCTCGCGCATCCTCGTAACTGCACGGGTATGGCGCGCATTCATCAAAAGCCATAGCCACATCTGCCCCTAGGGCCATCTGTATTTCCATAGATTTTTCCGGGCTGAAAAAATGCTCGGAGCCGTCTATATGACTGCGAAAGGTTACCCCGTCGTCTGTAATACGGCGCAGCGGGCCCAAGCTAAATACCTGGAATCCTCCGCTGTCGGTAAGAATAGGGCCGTCCCAGCCCATAAAACGATGCAGTCCCCCGGCCTCGGCAACTATTTCATGCCCCGGACGCAGGTACAGGTGATAGGTGTTGCTAAGAACCATGGTTCCGCCTACCTCGCGCACTTCCCCGGGGGTCATGGTTTTTACGGTGGCTTGGGTGCCCACCGGCATAAAAACCGGTGTTTCTACCGGTCCGTGCGGGGTTTCCAGCAAACCCAGCCTGGCCCGACTATTCGCATCCTGCCCCGTTACTGTGTATGTAATGGTCATTATTACTCCTTTTAGATGAGCAACATAGCGTCGCCAAAACTGAAAAAACGGTAACGCAGCTTGACAGCCTCATGATAAGCTTTAAGAACCCGCTCCCGCCCCGCCAGTGCGCTGACCATCATCAGCAGTGTACTTCTGGGCAGATGAAAATTGGTCACCAGACCATCAATCACCCGGAACCGATAGCCGGGATAAATAAATATTTCCGTCCAGCCGGAACCCGGCCGAATTACACCGTTGTCTTTACCACTGGCTTCAAGGCATCTCGTGGTGGTGGTGCCTACCGCCACCACCCTGCCGCCCTTGGCCCTTGTTTTGTTGATGACCTGCGCTGTCTGCGGGCTTATTTCATAATACTCGGCATGCATGTGGTGCTGGGTAATATCTTCTACCTTAACCGGACGAAATGTGCCCAGGCCAACGTGCAGCAGTACCGGTGTAACATTAACGCCACATTCTTTAATTCTTAATAGCAGTTCGGGAGTAAAGTGTAAGCCGGCTGTGGGCGCAGCCGCAGAGCCCGGCTCGCATGCATATACTGTCTGGTAACGCTGCGGGTCATGCGGTTGTTTCTTAATGTACGGCGGGAGCGGCATAGCGCCCAGCTGATCAAGCAGTCGATCAAAGTTACCGCTGTATTGGAATCGCATCCGCCGACACCCGCCATCGGTAACGGCTTCCACCGTTCCCTGCAAATCATTACTAAATTTAATACCCGTTCCGGGGGGCACACGTCGCCCAGGCCGTACCAGCACCTCCCAAACGTCTTCCTCAACCCGGGTGAGCAACAAAACTTCGATTTTAATGCCCGTACCTTCTTTTTCTCCCCACAGCCGGGCGGGAATCACCCGGGTATTGTTAATTACCAGCGTGTCCCCCGGGCGCAGGTATTCAGCTATATCCTTAAAAAGACGATGCTCAGGCTCACCCTCTTTTCTGGGTAGCACCAACAGCCGTGACTCATCTCGCTTGGGAGCTGGTTCCTGAGCAATTAATTCTTCCGGCAGGTGATATTCATAATCAGTTATCTTCATGCGGCAGCCACTTTCCGGTAATCAACCCCCATAGTTATTTAACATGTCGACACCTGTATAATAGTATTGCAAAATATCTTGGTAATTATAACCTTCCATAGCCAAGCCTGACGCACCCCACTGAGACATCCCGAGCCCGTGTCCCAAACCGCTGCCATTAATGACCACACCGCTCAGCATTCCATTAATATCTATTTCTTTTTGCATCGAGAAAAGGGCACTGTTCAGTCCCAGGACAACACGCACCCGGTCGGAGTTGTTTATATCCACCTGCATGGGATTTCCTGCAGCGTCACAGCCTTCGATTAATAGCCGTTTTACACGCTGCCCGGATGAAGTGCGTTGCACTTCCTTGATATCGGTAACCAGCGAAAATTGAGGGTAAGGACCCGGATTTGAAAAACTCTTTAATTTATCATTAACTACACGTGTTAATTGCTCTAATGAATAAGCAACCGTCCAATTATAGTATTTATTATTGAAGTCTGCGGGATCTTCCCGGGCACGAATATACCCCAGTGAATCCCTCCACACGTCCTCACAATTTTCCGTGTGCCCACCGCTGGAAGAGTGAAAAAATGCTGAAATGAGTTGGCCTTTGTAAACAAGCACCTTTCCAGCAGTTTCATCCACTGCCCGCGTTGTTTGAGGGTTTTCCCCGTCATAGCCCTGATAAACCTGGTTTTGCTGATTATCCAGCACATCAAACCCCTGGCTCCCATAACTGCCCAACTGAGCAATTACATAAGTGCGTCCTGCCACAGCCTGGGCTTTAAGTGCCTCCAAGGGGAAAGATGCGGGCATTTCCGCCGGCACCACACCATAAAGGTAATGTTCCATGGACAGTTCGTTGATTACCGTTAACCCTGCACCGGCCGGCATTATCTCAACGTTACCACGGTAACGGGCGATGCGTCCGTACTTTTCTATACCAAACAGGTTCAATCCACCTTGGGACAAAGCTGTAACCCTGCCGTTACCATCCAGCGCCCGCAAGTCTCCGGAGTCATTGATGTAGCGCAGACCGCTTCCGGCACTTAACACGGCCAGCCCGGACAGCGAATCTTTCTGCTGTAGAATTCCCCCGCCCGAAAGGATACTCTGCTCGGCTTTAATCTCCTCGGCTCGAAGGGAGCCTTTATACAGGCCTTGATTATTGCCGTTCCGGTTTAATACTGTAAACCCGCCCACGTTAGCAACGGTCCATGTTTCACTAGGGTTCGTTTCAGCAATTATGCTATTGTTATATGCATCCACCAACCGATAGCAACCCTGAAAGGTTAACCTAACCTCGGGCATCTGTTGGGCTATCCCTACTCGCACGGTATCATGGTTTACCCGCACATCCGCCAGGGCGGGTGCCTGGGGCCATAGAAAAGTCGCCACCATAAACACCAGGGATAAAAACATTAACCGTAACAAAAAGGCAGCCTTAATTCCCGGCATAAAAAAAGAACCCCCCCTGAAAAACCAATAATGTTTATCATGGGGAAATTCGACAGAAAAAATGGTTTTCCTGCCTATAACCGGCACTAAACCATTATTATCTTCTAAATACCAAATTTAGCACAAGAGTTAGCAGCAGACTCACTAATATCATGGTCATTACCGGCAAATAAAAAGTAAAATTGCCCCGTTGAACCAGGATATCTCCCGGCAATCGGCCCAACCCGGTAACCTTTCCAGCTACCATTAACAAGCCGCCGACTAGCACCATGATAAAACCAAAACCCAAAATCATTTTACCAATCAAGTACAGGGAATCCATCTTAACCTCCCCCGCCATTTTTATCGTGCACTCGTTAATATATAGTATTCACAATTTTAGAATGATCCGTAGACGATAAACCATTCTCTTATTCTGAATTATGAAGTCTGAGTCATGATCCTAAGTAGTTACGCGCACTATTTTTTTCTTACCGGCTTATAATACCTTTCTTTTTCACTAAAAATGCAACCACAGTATTGTTGCCTGTACATGCCCAGAGCGCGGGATATTTCCGTAGCTTCACGGTAACCGCTGCGAAAATCTTCGTAATAAAACGGGATACCTGCTTCCTCTGCAATAGCCATTCCTGTTTCCCTGATCAAGTCATGCTTCTGATAAGGGCTTACCAGCAGCGTAGTCGTAAAAGCATCAAATTTACCTTTTCTGGCCACCCGGGCCGCCTTACGCAGGCGCATGATGTAACAAAAACGGCAGCGTACCGCTTCCCGGTGCACCACCTCGCGCAGGTAGTCCTCCAGTTCGTATCCGTTTTCCACTATCACAGGTAAACCGTGTGCATCAGCATACTGCAATAGGGCGGACTGGCGTTTTTGCCACTCAGTATAGGGGTGAATATTAGGGTTATAAAAGTAGCCATGCACCTGGTGACCCTGCTCCCTTAATCTGTTAAGCGGGTAAATAGTACATGGTCCGCAGCAATTATGGAGGAGTATTTTCATTATCTACACCCATCCCTTTACCATAATGCGGGCTGTTTTTCTCCCGGCACCTCTAAACCCAGGTGTTTGTATGCCGCCGGCGTGGCCACCCGGCCCCGCTGGGTACGAGCCAATAAGCCGAGCTGCAGTAAATAGGGTTCATAAACGTCTTCGACGGTCCCCGACTCTTCTCCCGTGGCTGCAGCAATTGTTTCTAGGCCTACCGGACCGCCGCCAAATTTATTGATTACTGCCTTAAGCACTCGGCGGTCCGCCTCGTCTAGCCCCAGAGGGTCCACTTCAAAGAACTCCAGTGCATCCCTGGCTACCCCACTGGTTATACTACCGCCCGCGCGCACCTGGGCAAAGTCCCTTACCCGTTTAAGAAGTCGATTGGCCACCCGGGGCGTGCCACGGGAACGCCGGGCTATTTCAAGCGCGCCGTCACTGTCAATTTCCACTTCAAAAATACGAGCGGCTCTGATAATGATCACCATTAAGTCATCGGCACTATAGTAATCCAGCCTGCTGAGAACACCAAACCGGTCCCGTAGAGGAGATGTCATCAATCCTGCCCTGGTAGTGGCACCAATTAAAGTAAATCTAGGCAAGTCAATACGCAGAGAACGAGCACCCGGCCCCTTACCAATTATTATATCCAGAGCAAAGTCTTCCATGGCAGGATAAAGAATTTCCTCTACCATCCGGCTTAGCCGGTGCACTTCATCGATAAAAAGAACGTCACCTGGCTGCAGGTTGGTCAATATGGCTGCCAAATCACCGGGACGTTCAATAGCCGGTCCTGATGTAGTGCGGATACTAACGCCCATCTCGTTTGATATAATGTTGGCCAGAGTGGTCTTGCCCAGGCCTGGGGGCCCAAACAGCAGTACATGGTCCAGCGGTTCGCCCCGCTGCAGCGCTGCCTGAATAAATATACTGATTGTCTCTTTGGCCTTGTCCTGGCCTATGTAATCGCCTAGTTTACGCGGGCGCAGGTTGGCATCGGTATCCGCGTCATCCGCTTGCAGAGCCGCTGATATTATTCTTTCTTTTCTCTGGTCATCCATACCTATCACCCGATTCCACCGTACCCTGACGGTTGCCTTAAATTCGCTTTATTTCTTTATTTATTTATTTTGATCCAAAAAACGCAGCGCTGATCTAATTAATTGCTGCACATCCGGTGTATCTCCATCATTAAAAACCTTGCGCACCACTTCCCTGGCTTCCCCAGCGCTGTAACCCAGGGCGATTAACGCGTTAACTGCATCATCAAGCACTTCGTTCTTACCACCCTCACCAGTAACAATTGTTTCCGAATCCGGTTCAAACCGGCCTAATTTGTCTTTTAACTCCAGGATGATGCGCTGAGCAATTTTTTTCCCCACTCCCGGCACCCGGGTAAGCGCACCGGTATCTTCTAGGGCCAGCGCCTTGCTCAACCCTCTGGGCGTCAAAGCAGAAAGCACTGCCAGAGCAGCCTTGGGTCCCACACCATTAACACCCAACAGCAGCAAAAAGGCGGTAATCTCACCGGGGGTATTAAAACCGTATAGCTGCATGTCGTCCTCGCGAACAATCATATGCGTATGTAGCTGAACATCCTCAAAACCGCGCAGACCGGCAGCACACCCGGCGGTAACGTTGACCCTGTAACCAACACCGCCAACGTCAATAACTACAGATTCAGGCTCAACTGCCGCCAATTTTCCTTTGAGAAATGCAATCATGCCAGTACCCCCCAGCCGCTTCCGTTGTTGGCGTGGCATATTGCTACCGCTAATGCGTCGGCCACATCGTCAGGACGGGGGATTTCAGGCAGGTTAAGTATTATTTTGACCATATATTGAACTTGTCCCTTTTCCGCCCGGCCACGCCCCACTGCTGCTTGTTTTACCTGAAGCGGCGTATATTCGTATACATCTATCCCGGCCTCGGCGGCAGCAAGCAGTACAATTCCCCGAGCTTGTCCAACCACCAAAGCGGTCTTGGTATTGCGGTTAAAAAAAATTTCTTCCACTGCCAAACAGCCCGGTTGATATTTTTTTAACAGATTATTTAGTTCATTGTACAGCTTTTGTAAACGTATATGTTGAGGTACGCCGGCAGAACTGCGTAGACATCCATAATCCACCGGCGTAAACCTGTTACCGCTGTAATCCAAAATACCATAACCCATAATGGCGTTCCCAGGATCAATCCCCAGTATTCTCATCCGTTCACTCCCCATTATATGGTAGCATAGACAACCGGTACCGGGCAACACCATGCTTCAAATGACCACATTCTTAGTTTGTACCGTCCTTCTCCCCATCCATTTCATCAAAATTCTCCAGGACCATATTTAGGGCGTGCTCATCAGGAAACTCAATGGTTTCCTGCAAATTAAACTTTTCATCCGGAGCCAGGCTGTTAAACACAGCACTTTTCTCCAGCCGTTCCCGCCAGTCAGCAGGCAGTAAGCTGATATCAATGTTTTTTTCAACCCGCAGCAGTACTTCGTCGTTACCCAGCGGACCCTGATAAACCGCTGTTTTCCCGTCGTGAATACCCAAGTGCCGATACTCCCTGTGCAAGCCGCAATACCCGTCAATATTTCGGGTAATGGTCACCTCGTCGTTCTTGTATGACACATCCCAAGCACCGGATGCGGGATATTTCATCTTTAACCGGTCCAGGTCCAGGCCCACTAGTTCTTTTTCTGCCGGCCCGAGCGAATATAACTCTCTGTCCCCACAGGAACGATAATAATTAATTTTTTTAACTGTAGTATAGGGCACTACAAGGGTTTCCACCACGCCATCGCCTGTTAGGTTATTAATAACACTGGAAGCAGGTTTCATGGCCGGACCTCCAATCGAATCAAGTACCAGGTAAACCGCAGCGGCCATCGCGGCCATAAACAATATGGCCATACCAAGACCAATCAGTTTCTTCATCATGGCAATACCTCTTTTTAAAGTCTTTTTATTGAAGTATTGCCAGTATACTCTAAAAAATAACACGGGCTGCTATGGCAACCCGCTATTCTTCCTCAAACTGGCAATTTGCATATACATCCTGAACGTCGTCGTGATCTTCCAGAGCATCCATAAGCTTCATTATTTGTTCTGCTTGCTCACCACTTAGCGACACCGTATTATTAGGAATTTTAGCTATGCTAGAGTGACTTACTTTAATACCTTCCACCTCAAGCACATCCAGTACCTGGCTTAACTGAGCCTGTTCGGTGATTACTTCCAGACTGTCATCCTCTTCCCGTACGTCAACGGCTCCGGCATCGAGCGCCAACAACAGAAATTCATCGGCATCCAGTCCCGGGTTGGCCGCTTTCTCTACTATGACTAAGCCATTGGTGTCAAACATCCAGGAGACACAACCAGTTTCACCCAGATTGCCCCCGAACCTGGAGAAACAATGCCTGATTTCCGCCGCGGTCCGGTTACGGTTATCGGTCATTATATCCAGCATCACGGCTGTCCCACCAGGACCATATCCTTCGTAAATGATTTCCTCGTAATTAACTCCATCCAACTCTCCAGCACCCTTTTGGATGGCCCGCTGAATGTTATCGTTAGGTAGATTGGCTTCCTTGGCCTTAGCGATGGCGTTTTTTAGCCTCATATTGGCCTCGGGGTCACCGCCACCACCTTGTCTAGCAGCCACAATAATTTCCTTGGCCAGTTTGGTAAATATCTTGCCCCTTTGGGCGTCCACTTTAGCTTTTTTCCTTTTTATAGTGGACCACTTGGAATGACCGGACATGGTTTTTCATACCTCCTTTGTATTTAATACTGCGGCGGTATTGCCGGCATTTGCTTCTTGTGCAAATTATTTGCTGCCAGTTTGTCTATTATATCCTTAACCTTCTCGTCCACTTGCCCAGTGAGCAGGTACCGGTCAAGTTGGTCATAGGTTACGCCTAACTCCTTTTCATCGTCATGCCCATACCACAGGCCGGCGGATGGAGGTTTCTCTATAATCTCTTGGGGCACCCCCAAGTGTCGGGCCAGTTTCCTGACTTCCTCTTTAACAAGGTTGGCGATGGGTAACAGATCTGCTCCGCCATCCCCATACTTAGTACTATAACCAACAGTAGTCTCACACAGGTTACTTGTACCAACTACCAGGCTGCGCATCCGGGAAGCGTGAAAATACAGTGTGGTCATTCTGAGTCTGGGCTTGATGTTTACAATGGACAAATCCTTTTGCCCGGGATCGTAATTTTCTCCGGTCAATATAACAACCATCTGAGTAAAAACATCATCAAGCACCACTTTCTTATATTCCAGCCCAATTTTTTCAGCTAGCAACGTGGCATGTTCAGCATCACGCGGATCACTATGACAAGGCATAATCAAACCCAGTGTATTATCCGGGCAGGCTTTAATACATAACGCTGCAGTAACGGCAGAATCGATACCTCCGCTTAAGCCCACGACCAGACCCCTGGCACCCCTGTCGATCATTTGCTGTCTCAACCAGGATTCTATATTCTTTGCCAGGTCGCCTACCAATTTAACTCCCCCTTATTTATGTGCATCTACCTTTTTAAATGTATTTAAAAACGCACTCTTATATATTAACACAAAGCGGGTACAGCGCGGAACATTTGTTAAATATCCTTCGGATTGCCTTTATTGCAAACACCCCCCATACCGGTAAATAAATTTTGGGGAATGTCATCCTGAGCGTCAGGATGGTTCTTATTTGCCAAGATTCCTCACGATGTTCAAAATAACATTTAGTATCCTGATTATAATTTCATCCTTTTGGTTGTGCCACAACAGCGATACAGCCATACCAGTTTGTTTATTATTATAACGAAAAATTAATTTAATTAGAATACACTATTACAGCTGTAAATGCCGCACAGCTGTAAAATGGGCTTGCTTCGCCCTTTCAGTCAGAGCAATATACACAACAGTAAAAGGACTCCTGGATATACTCCAAGAGCCCTTTGTAAAATTAATTCCGGCGACGGCCTACTCTCCCAGGGTAAAACCCAAGT
>JAENYQ010000119.1 GCA_016841675.1 Desulfotomaculum sp. | reverse complement strand
TCATTAAGCAATTTCTATGCCAAAGCAAAAACGAATGTTTTTACTATTCTGTTAAAACTACAAGAGCTGCTATTTACAAAATTTAATAAATTTCATGTTGTACATAACCCCTTACGCCTTGTATTTACTTAGAGTAAACCGTTTGCAAAGTTTGAAAATTATTTATAAATTTTGAATTTTCTTTACCTAGCTAAAAACTTTGACAGCCAAAAATTTTTAGCTAGGTAAGCCACTTGCGTAAGGTCTTACTTTTTTTTGCGTTAATTATTGTATAAATCGGCGTATCCTTGAAAAAGCGGAAATTATGGAAGAAATTTTGCTGGATAACCGAACGAACAGTTTCTTCGGATGGGATTTCCGAAGTAATTGTCCGAACCAACCACAATATTTTTTCCAGACTAATTTGCTGCAATCTAATGCCAGGATTTGCAAAATTCCGGCGACAATGCAACCAAAGTTTACCAAGCCCTCAATTCCCAGTATATTTGCCTTGCAACCGCTGATAACTTTTTGATTGTTTTCAATGCTGATGCAGTGATTTCCCTTTGGAATTACAGAAAACGTTCGAATTCGTTCATGTTTTGAATCCCTTGTTTTAGAGCCTTTTGAATGGCTGCACTTCGCAAGGCCTTGGCATGACATTGTTAGCAATCACTTTAATGTAAACTAAGCAGTCAAATTAAAATAGACTAAGTCCGTCAGTCATTCCATAAATAAAAAGCCAACTCCCGCAAAGAAAGGGTAACGGGCTAAATACACACTACAAATTCTGCAAATAATTTTTCCTTAGAATATCAGCCCTTGCCTCATTAAACTTTTCTTGAAAAACCCTGGCAAACCAAGCTGTTCTTATCAGCCATTTTACAGATTGCTTCAATAATTTTTCTCACCCCCCTCATAGCCTGCTTAGTCGGCTAATCTTAGTGCCAGCGGCAATAAATCAATGAAATCGGTCTGCTAAAATAAGCTTCCAAACCTCTTTCAAAACGCATACCTATTACTCCACAAATTAATCTGTCAAATGTGGGCCCAAATTTTTGAATACATGAGCAAGAGTTCCTGCAAATTTACTACGCCCTTGCCTATAGCCAATTCTATTCGCAATGGATATAGCATTCATCAGTAACGTTTTTTGCTAATCTCCTAATAAATTTCATGTTGCAATCAACACTACGCCTTGTGTTTCCTAAGAGTAAACCGTTTGCATAACTTAAATTTTTATAAATTTTGAATTTTCTTTACCTTGTTATAAAGGGTTGTCAATGAAATCCCTAAAACATCTGCAGCTTTTTTTTTGCCACAGACAGAAGAACCAAATTGTTTTAAAGCCTTTTGAATCATATGATTTTCTAATTCTTCTAATGTAGTCAAAGTATCCTCTTCCACTGTGGATAATGAGGATAAATAAATATGGTCCTCTTTAATCCATTGATTATGGTCACAAATAATTATTGCCTTTTCTATTACATTTTCGAGTTCCCGCACATTACCCGGCCAATGGTATTTTTCAAGTTTCCGTATTGCTTCAGGCTTAATACCTAATATTTTTTTTCCAACCCGCCTACTTATTTTTAATAAAAAGTATTGTGTTAAAAGATTAATATCCCCTTGTCTTTCGCGCAATGGTGGTATTTCTAAACTTATTACATTAAGTCGAAAATAAAGGTCCGACCGAAACAATCTTTGATTAATAAGACCTTCCAGGTCACGGTTAGTTGCAGCAATCACCCGTACATTTACCGTAAGTGGTGACGTTCCGCCTATACGCCGGAATTCACCACTTTGTAATACTTGCAACAACTTAGCCTGTAAACGCAAATCCATGTCACCAATCTCATCAAGGAAAATTGTTCCCTGGTTTGCAAGTTCAAAAGTTCCCATTTTACGATGCCCTGCACCGGTAAAAGATCCCTTTTCATAACCAAAAAATTCACTTTCTAAAAGGTTTTCAGGAATTGCCGCACAATTAACTTCGACAAAAGGCTCTGAACTACGGTTACTGGCATTATGTATAGCTTTTGCGAAAAGCTGTTTACCGGTACCAGTTTCTCCTCTTAAAAGTATGGTTGATTCCGTTAAGGCAACCTTTTCTCCTAATGCTATAGTTTGTTTTAAACTTTGGCTTTGCCCGATAATGGAATCAAAATTATGTTCTACCCGGCTTAAATCTTTTAATTTATTTGAAAGTATTTCAACATCCTGACGTACCTTTTCTAATTCCCTGAGTAATTCAAGCGCTTCTTTTAGCTCAACAAAAAAAACGACTGCTCCTACCAACTTATTATTAATGTAGATAGGAAAAGCACGAGAAAGAACTTCAACTAATAATCCGGGAGGGCGGTGTCGCTTGGTAACGGGCTTTCCAGTAACTAAAACTTCTCCAAGAGCTCCATGCGGATTAAACTTGAGAATATTGCTACCAACCCTTTTTTCCCTATCACATGATAAAATTCCGGTATAAGCTGCGTTAGCATAAACAATATTGCCATTACGATCCGAAACGATAACTCCTTCCGGAGAAGAATCAAGGATAGCACGCCCAAGCTCACCCATACGATTCATAATAGGCATTGCAAACGGTTACCACCTTTCCCATATTATTATGCAAACTATTTAAATATTAAATACTAAATTATAATATTTAAGTAAATTACTTAGTTAATTACCTTATATTATCATATTATCGTGTTCTTTCGAAAAGTATATAAAAAATAAGAGCTACATCCCGCGATGAAGCTCCTATCTTATTTTATAAGTTATACTTAATTTGGTGTAAGTAGGAGACCTATAAAATTTGTTCTTAGTTATAAGGGAAGATAAATTTACCTAAAAACTGTCAATGTTTTGGCTACTTGATCATTTGCGCCACTCCACCGGTTAAATAACTCATGATTAATATCAAATTGATCTAAAATTTTCCCCACTGTTTGATTTATTACATCATCAATGCTTTGTGGTAAATTATAAAAAGCGGGCATAGGGGGTAGAAGTACCGCACCCATTTCAGCAAGTTGAACCAAAAGTCGCAAATGTCCAACATGAAGAGGAGTTTCTCTGGGAACTACTACTAGCTTTCTTTTTTCTTTTAATATTACATCTGCTGAGCGGTTTATTAAATTATCATTATATGAGTGAGCCAAGGCAGATAATGTTTTTATAGAACAAGGTGCTATAATCATTCCACTTGTTTTAAAAGAACCGCTGGCGATAGCAGCCCCTATATCTCTGCAATCATATACATAACTAGCCAACTTTTCAATTTTACTTGGCGTATAATTCGTTTCTAGTGATATAGTTCTTTTTGCAGCATCAGATATGACAAGATGAGTTTCTATCCCCGCCTGATAAAGGGTCTCAATAATCCTAATCCCGTAAATTGCCCCGGATGCTCCGGACATTGCTACAATAAGTTTCATCTTTGGGCACATCCTTTTTTAAATCTATAATATTCGTTTATCTAAGAACCTCTTTGGGTTGGCTGGGCAATTGCTACCTTCTGCCTGGAATAAGTGGCATATATAATCCCGCTTTTAGCAAGCAAAAACGGATTGATAAACTACCAACCAATTGACAAATTACACCCATAGTCAGTAAAACCACTGAGACCGAGCCTGTAAGATACGTGAATGCAAATATCCCTAACGGAAAAACAATACCAAGTACCAGTACCCCAATGTAAAATAATGGCCCTAGATGTCCCTTAAGTATTATTTGTAGCGACTCCTTTCCGGCGTTATTCGCGTAGCCAGTGGTAGTAAAATATATTGAAACAATTACTATCATACTAATCAATAACACTGTAAAGCTACCAACTATCTTCAAAAGTGCGGTTTGATCTACCCCAGCGGCTAATACTAAAAGTAAGCATAACCCACATCCATCAAGAAGACCATAAACAAGATACAATACCGGCAACAAAGCATTATTCCAAAGTGGAATAGCTTTAATATAGCCCATGACAAAACCGGGATACAGGATCATTAAAAAAGCAAACAATGCTGCCAATACCTTTAACACTAATGCGTCACTGGTCCAGGGAAGACTGGGAAAAACCGCTGGAGCTATCTGCAACGCCCCGAAAATCCCAAAACCTATTACTAAGATTAACCCACGTGTTATCCAGGAATTACGTGGATTGCAAAGTACTCGCCAAGCCCGTAAAGGTTTGCCCAGTTCGGCCAAATGAATACCACCTTTTAAAATTACAGCGATTATCCATCCCAAAATTAATCCAGTATAATTATTAAAATATAATGATGTTAGGTAAAGACCTCCTCCTATACCACCTAATATAAAAGCTAACCACAGGAAGATACCGCAACCCTCTATCCATTCCCGTTGTGGAGTATATTTTACCATCCACTCATAAGGCCGCAAATTAACCATCATTTCTCTGCTCACCTCCCAAATAATTACTTTGCCAAGTAATAGACTGCAGGATCAGTTCCAAACTCACCATGGAATTGTTTTCCTTTCTTCTCTTTTATCAACCTTGATACCTCATTTGATGGATCGTCAAGGTCACCGAATACTCTTGCTTTTGGAACACAAGCATTAACACAAGCTGGGGTAGCCTCTCTGTCTACACCAGGTTTAAGGCCTTTTTTCAAACCTGCGTCGATACGCTCTACGCAGAAGGTACATTTCGTTACTGTCCCCTTCTGAAGCGGGTAAAGCTTCTTTCCTAGCACTTCAAAAGGCGTTAGGCCCTGGCCTGGAAAGTATTCTTTCTTATCATCATTGTAAAAGGTTCGTTGCTGATAAGGACACGCTATCACACAGTACCGGCATCCAATACATTTATCGTAATCAATCACAACTATCCCATCGTCCCGCTGGTAAGTGGCACCGGTAGGGCAAACTTTCACGCATATTGGATCCCGACAATGATTACATAAGATTGGGTATATCTCCTTACTTACCAACGGGTATTTACCACTTTCACCTATTAAAACACGGTTCCAAAAGACACCCGGGGGCAGAAAATGCTCTTGTTTACAGGCAATAGTGCAGGCCCAGCAGCCAATACAACGTTTTTCATCAATAACCATACCCCATCTAGCCATGTTAACTCACCTCCCCAGCCCTATAAACCTTAGCTGCTACCGCAGTTTCTATGCATAAAGTAAGATGATCATAATGTTTAAGATCTGATTCTAACAGCAGATCAAAATTACTGCCCTTGCCTAGGGCAATCGGTCGCCCTTTGGCCCACAGACCGGCCTGACCGGCTATTGCCACTGTCTTTGGATGCTGTCCTTCCATAACTTTTAGTAGTCCTTTTTCCTTCCGACCGTAAGGTGTTTCAAGACAGATAATATCTCCATCTTTTAGACCTTTTTGTTCTGCTGTCCCCGCATTCATGGTAATAGTGTAAGTATAGGGACAGGCTTGGCTTACTTCATCTAACCATGGGTTTTGTGATGTAAAGTTATTGGTATGCAGCACATCACGGTAGGAAAAGACCAAAAGATCGTATTCTTTGTTCATTTCCAGATACGATTGAGGCGGAAAGTAGCTTGGAAAAGGTGTATATTGTTCAAATGCCAAATCTAATTTCACTTTTTCTCCAATCGCTTTAACCCGTTCGCCAATGTTTATAAGATGTTCCCTATATGCAGGGATTCTTACGTTATTGAGACTGTCCCAGTGCCATCTCCAATAAATCTCCTCAATTTTTTTAGGCCATTTTATATAACCGTGTTCCTTAAAATAATCCACCCCTTTATCGGTTCCAAAACACCAGCGAAGAACCCTATCCCCCATTTCTACCCAAGTAAGACTTTCGTTAGGTTTTAATTGATACTGTGAGTCGGTAATCTGAAATACACGGTTAAAATGCTCATTCCACTTGTCCCTGAAGCCAACCCGGTCTGCAAGCTCAGCCATAACATCTATACAATTACGTCGCTCACTAATCGGCTCTTCAACTACCGGAAGTTGGGGATGATAAGCCCATTCTTCATAGGTCGGGGGATGGTTGAAAAAATATGAATTTAGGTTGGTTTGCCAGTCAAATCTTTCCAAAGCACATTGATCGGGCAATAGAATGTCTGCTAAAGCCTCAGCCGTTTCGTTAGAATAAATATCTGTTACAACAATGAAGGGAATCTTTTTAAACAAATCTACTTGATCATCCCAATTAGCCACACTAACTGCTAGGTTTCCACCCCAAACAAGTAACATTTCGGGTTCCGCTGTCATGTTAAGCTTTTTCCAAATTTCTTCCCGGTCTCGCATGTGTGGGACACCAGAAGTGGTGGTCATGGTCCAAAAGTCGTCACACCTACCGCCCGAACAAGTATCGGAAGGCATCTTTATTGGCCAGGGATCGTGTCCTCCAATGAAGTTAGCAGGAATGATAATTCCGTCCTGCCCTTCATGAGGGATCATATTGGCATGACCCGTAGCGGGATGCCCAAGACGTATACAAGGCCAACCCACACATCCGCCAGGAACATCTTCAGCTCCAACAATAACATTTAGCAAATCCAAAACCCAGCATTGGTGAGTGCCATTGGTATGCCCCTGGGATCCTCTAAAATAGATTGAACCAACCGGCCTATAGGGGAAGTTTTTCCCTTCAATGTTTATCGTGCTGCCTATTTGGGCATTTTCGGCAAATTCCCTGGCTATGCGACGAATTGTAGACGCTGGTACCGTGCTAATTTCCGAAGCCCACTCCGGGGTGTGTTTTTTTAAGTGCTCTTTGAATAAAACAAAGGCTGGCTGGCTTTTTAACCCCTGTACTTCATAAGAACCTTCCAGTGCATAATCATCAATAAAAATATTAGGATCGTTGCGTTTTTTTGCCCGTTGATCTTTAACATCCCAAACAAGGGGTTCGCCCCCGGTTTCTTCGCGTAAAAACCGCCCGTTTGGGTCAGTTAAAAATGATAGGTTTGTTTTCTTTTTTAAGAATTGTGCATCATATATGTTTAGTTCATTGATAATAATATTTATCATGGCAAGAGCTACCGCGCTATCTGTTCCCGGCAAAATTGGTATCCATTCTGTAGAATTACCAGCCGCAAAATTACACATTGGATCAAAACATATCTCTTTGGCGCCCCGAGCCATAGCTTCAGCCCGCAACCGTGCATTAACAGTCATAGCGTGTCCGGAACCTGTACCCTTACTACTGCCCCACTTAAGACTATAGTTGTTGTATCGCCAGTCTATCGTAGCTGACCAGGAAGCATGTACCAATCCAGCACTATGGTGCGCTCCGTTGCCGCAGTGTAAACTACCACCGGATGATAGGCGCTGATGACTTCCAAAACAGCCCAACCAGTCACGTGCTACCAGACCCCATCCACCGTATGTGTGGGCCGTTGAGGTGTTTTGCCAGAGTTTTTCCGGATTGTCTTTTCTAATTTTCTTAAGGCGCTTTGTTATCTCATCAAGTGCCTCTTCCCAACTTATTGGCTGCCACTTGGGGTCTATGCCAATGCCCTTTTCGGGATTTGTTCTCCTCAGGGGTACATTTAGTCGGTTAGGATCATAAAGTGTCATTAGACTTGCAGCACCCTTACCACATATTCCACCGCGACCTCCCAAGGAAGTGTCCGGGTTTCCTTCTATGGCAACGGCTACTCCGTTAATGCGTCTTACCCGCACGGCGCAGCCATTGTAACAACCACCACATGCTGTATCTATCCATTTATCATCCCAGATATCTGCAGATTTTGCCAAGTCTTTACTCGCAACCAACGTTACCAAACCCCTTTTCGTTTAAACTAATTAAACACTATACGTAATCTATGACCTTCATTTTGGCGCAACGTTTACGTTTTTATTTTAGCGCAGCGAACACATCGGACCAGGGGCGTCCCTGGACAT
>JAENYQ010000118.1 GCA_016841675.1 Desulfotomaculum sp. | reverse complement strand
TGACATCTGCGTGGGCATTGGCGGTGCCCCGGAGGGGGTTATCGCGGCGGCGGCTTTGAAATGCCTGGGCGGCGAGATGCAGGCCCGCTTGGTACCCGAGGACGACGAGGAGCGCAAGCGCTGTCTCAGCATGGGTATTAAGGATATCAACCGGATCCTGACCATGGACGACCTGGTCAAGGGGGATGACGCTATTTTTGCCGCCACCGGGGTTACCGACGGCGAGCTGCTCAAGGGCGTGCGTTTCCGGGGCGGCGACATGGCCGAAACATATTCGCTGGTCATGCGGGCCAGATCCCGCACCATGCGGTTTATAACCTCTATTCACGATTTGAAATATAAGCCGAACTACGAGATGATCATTAAGAATTGTTAGGGCAAATATAAACATATAACCCCCGGGTCTTTGCAGCAAAAGCCCGGGGGTTATGTTTATATGGTTATATGGTGAAGGATAGCCGGGTTCAAGCAGGGGACGGTTACTTGTACCAGCCCTCAATGGGGCCGGGCCTGCCTAACAGGCAACCCTGCCCATAGTCTATTTCCAACTCCTTTAATATTTGTAGTACAGCCGCGTTTTCAATAAACTCCGCGATGGTTTTTTTACCCAGGGTATGGGCAATTGCATGCATGGCCTGAACAAGGGCCCGGTGAGTGGGATCGGAATCAATATTTTTTATGAATGAACCGTCAATCTTTAAATAATCTACCGGTAGATTGACCAGGTAAGAGAAGGATGAAAAACCAATCCCAAAGTCATCCAGTGAAAATTTGCATCCCACTCCTTTTAATTTGCGAATCCAGCGTTGGGCATGTAAAAAGTTTTTAACGGCGGCCGTTTCGGTAATTTCAAAACCAAGTCGGGCCGGATTAATGCCGCTGCCGATAATCTGTCTTTCTATAAATATAAGCAATTCCTCATCTTCCAGACTTAAACCTGAAATGTTAATAAATATATTTGTACCCGGGTATTTTTGCAGGGTTTCCACAGCATGGCTAGCCACCCAGCGGTCAATTTGAGGCATCAGGTTAAAGTTTTCCGCTACGGGGATGAAATCTTGGGGGGGAATTATTTCACCGTTATAATCTTTTAGGCGGACTAGCCCTTCAAAATGAGAGATTTCTTTTTTCCCGGCCGATATGGCGAGGATGGGCTGGAAATGCATTATTAATTGGTTTTCCTTGGGCGCTCTTTTAATCAAATGCATCAGATCGTTAATTTTGGTTAGTTTTGCTGAATCATCAGAACCGGGCTCAGTGAATACAACCCGGTTGCGCCCGCGTTCTTTGGCACCATGCAGGGCCATATCGGCAATTGAAAGCAGCCGATTAGATTCGTAAAAACCGTCAATCATGACCACACCGATACTTACACTGAGGTTAAGGATGTTCGTAAAGCTATTTAAAATTAGGTCCTGGTTATCCAAAGAGTGCCTGATTTTTTCTGCAACGACCGAAGCTTCTGCTTCGGTGACTCCATCCAGCAACACGGCAAACTCGTCTCCGCCAATCCGGGCCAGCAAGTCGGTGGGGCGCAAATTATCCTTAACTATACTAGTTATCTTGACCAGCAGTTGGTCACCGGCGCTATGCCCAAAAATATCGTTGACCATTTTAAAATTATCTACATCTAAAAACAACAGCGCGCTTTTTTGGCCTAATTTGGCGGCTTCCACTGTCTTGTTTAGTTTTTTTTCCAGGTAATACCTATTAGGTACTTTGGTAAGGTAATCATTAGTGGCCAGGTAGAGCAAACGCTTTTGCATCTGTTTGTGTTCGGTTATATCGCGTATTGATGCCACTACCCCTGTGATGCCACCTAATGAGTCAAAAAGCGGTGCGGCATTGATGGACAGTATAGTTATGGAACTATCTTGATGTTCAATGATCTGTTCAACGCCCCATACTGGTTCCTGAGTGCGCATAACGCGACTAAAAGGCAGCTCAGCGTCAGACATTGGACTGCCGTCCTCGCGGATTATTTTCCAGGTCGGGTCATTATAGGCTCTTTTTGAGATGGCACCCTGCTCCAGTCGCAATATTTTCTCTGCTGTGGCGTTAGCAAAGGTAATTGTTCCGCTGGTGCTAGTTATCGTAATGCCGACGGGTACTGTTGCCACTACCCGCGCCAGCCGGGCTTCGCTTTCTTTAAGCGCTTCCTGGGAACGACGATTTTCGGTGATGTCAATAAAAATGGTGGCAAATTGCCCGGGTTGGGGGCTAAATACATGGACATCAAAATACTTGTCCAGTGTCTGCGAATAGTTTTGGAATCGCTTTGGCTTACCGCTCTGCGCTACTTCACCGTATATTTCAATCCAGTAAGGTTCGGTTTGGGGTAACACTTCAAGGACTGTTTTGCCCAGAACGTCGCTTGCATTTAAGCCTGTAGATACTTCAAAAGCTTGGTTAAGCTCCAAGAAACGGTAATCGCACGGTTTACCGTTTGGGTCAAGGATTATTTCGTGCAGCGCAAAGCCTTCAATCATAGACTCAAAAAGTGTCCGGTATCGGTCTTCGCTGGACTGCAGCACGGCTTGGTTTCTACATTTATTGGCCACTTTATCACTACCATTACTGTTTATTAAGGATTTTACCACAATTTTCATGTCTTAAAAAGGGGTCAAGCCTGTCGTGTGTCACGGGGGACGGTTCCTTTGACACATCGAATTGCAGATGTAGGAAGGGGTCAGGCCCTGCATAACTGCATAACTCATGTGAGCTATGCAGTTATGCAGTTATGCAGGGCCTGACCCCTTGTTTACCGCAGGCCGGCTTTTTTCTCCATTAGGGCCCGCACTTTCAGAGGCAGGCCGAACAGGTTGATAAACCCTTCGGCATCGGCTTGGGTATATACTTCGTCAGCGCCGAAAGTGGCCATGTCCTCGTTGTACATCGAGTACGGCGAGGTGGTGCCGGCGGGGGTGCAGTTGCCCTTGTACAGTTTCATCCGCACGGTGCCGGTGACGGTGCGCTGGGTCACGTTCACGAAGGCATCCAGGGCTTCCCGCAGCGGTGAGAACCATACGCCGTCGTAAACCAGCTCGGCGTAGCGTAAGGCTACCTGCTCCTTGTAATGCAGGGTGATGCGGTCCAGGGTCAGCAGTTCCATTTCCCGGTGGGCCAGCCACAGAATGGTGCCGCCCGGCGTCTCGTACACGCCCCGGGACTTCATGCCCACCAGTCGGTTTTCCACCATATCGACAATGCCAATGCCGTTGGCCCCGCCCAGTTTATTCAGTTGTTCCAGCAGCGCGTCGGGGGCCAGTTCCTGCCCGTCAATTTTCTTGGGCGTGCCCTGTTCAAACTCAATTTCCACGTAGGTGGGCTTGTCCGGCGCCTTTTCGGGCGCCACGGTAAGCACCAGCACATCATCCGGGGGCTCCTGGCCCGGATCCTCCAGGGCGCCGCCCTCGTGACTAAGGTGCCAGATGTTGCGGTCCATGCTGTAGGGCCGGGACTTGGTTACCGGCACCGGGATGCCCCGGGCTTCGGCGTAGTCAAAGGCGTCGTCCCGGGAGCGGATGTCCCACTCCCGCCAGGGGGCCACTATTTTCAGGTCAGGATTCAGCGCTTTTACCGTCAGCTCAAACCGCACCTGGTCGTTGCCCTTGCCGGTGGCGCCATGAGCTATGGCTTCGGCCCCTTCCTTGGCGGCAATTTCTACCAGCCTTTTGGCAATTAGCGGGCGGGCCATTGAAGTGCCCAGCAGGTATTTACCCTCATAGATAGCCCCCGCCCTCAGGGTGGGGTATATGTAATCGGTGACAAATTCCTTTTTGACGTCCTCAATGTACAGCTTGGCGGCACCACTTTTCAGCGCCTTCTCGTGCAGCGGATCAAGTTCCTCGCCCTGGCCCAGGTCGGCAGCCATGGCAATAACCTCGTAACCGTAGTTCTCCTTCAGCCAAGGTATGATAATGGAGGTATCCAGCCCTCCCGAATACGCCAGTACAACTTTTTTCATTTTAGCAAACTCCTTTCTAGGGGGTCAGGCCTGTCGTAACTATACTAACTATAAAATTCTAATAAACGAATAACATAGTTAGTATAGTTACGACAGGCCTGACCCCTTTTTTTACTTTTTTTAACCCATCAGCAAAGCTAAGACAGCTTTTTGGGCGTGGAGACGGTTTTCGGCTTCGTCGAATACCACGCTGTGGGGGCCGTCGATAATTTCCGCGGTTACTTCTTCGCCCCGGTGGGCGGGCAGACAGTGCAATAAGATGTAGTCGGGAGCGGCCCCGGCCGTTAATTTGGCGTTCACCTGGTAAGGGGCAAATACTTTCATCCGGGTCTGCTGCTCGCTTTCCTGGCCCATGCTGGCCCATACGTCGGTGACCACTACGTCGGCCCCGGCCACTGCTTCGGCGGGGTCGGTGGTGACGGTAACGGTGGCGCCGGTTTCAGCGGCATCTGCCCGGGCTGCGGTAACAATTGTTTCGTCGGGCAGGTAGCCCTCGGGGCAGGCCGCGCTGATATGCATGCCGGTTTTGGCGCACCCGAACATGAGGGAGTGGCACATGTTGTTGCCGTCCCCCACCCAGGCCAATTTTAGGCCGGCCAGGCTGCCTTTGTGCTCCTGCACTGTCTGCAAATCGGCCAGGATCTGACAGGGGTGCAGCAGGTCGGTGAGGCCGTTGATCACCGGCACCGGGCAGTGCTCTGCAAGCTCGACCAGGTCGCTCTGGGCGAAGGTGCGGATCATAATTCCGTCTACGTAGCGGCCCAGCACCCGACCGGTGTCGGCGATGCTCTCGCCCCGGCCCAGCTGCATTTCGGCAGCGCTAAGGAACAGGGCGTGGCCGCCTAGCTGGAACATGCCCACCTCAAAGCTTACCCGGGTGCGGGTGGATGATTTTTGAAAAATCATGGCCAGGGTTTTGCCCTTCAGCAGTTCATGGGGCTGGCCCTGCTTTTGTTTTTGTTTCAGTTTGGCCGCCTGGTCAAGGATATATGCTATTTGCTGCGGGGTGAAATCGTGCAGTGATAATAGGTCACGTCCTTTAAGCTGTTCTGCAATTTGGATCATTATTGTTCACCTCCTGCGGGGTATTTCCGGTCTTTCCAGTTCCACCACTTGAACAGTCCACGTAAACCTAAAGGGGGTCAGGCCTGTCCTAATTAAATAACTTTTAGCCATGAATAGCCATTTCTATAAACAATGGTGCCCTCATAAAGGAAATTGCCATCTTGAGGGTTAGCAAAGGGGCTAGATTCTTCGCTGCGCTCAGAATGACAGACACACTTCTTTCTGTTTAATCCTATCCTCTAAAACGGCGTCCAAGATGCGAACTAAGGGGGTCAGGCCTGTCCTAATTAAATAACTTTTAGCCATGAATAGCCATTTTCTATAAACAATGGTGCCCTCATAAAGGAGATTGCCATCTTGAGGGTTAGCAAATGACTAGATTCTTCGCTGCGCTCAGAATGACAGACACAGATTTCGTTCAGCTTAATCTCGATCCCCTAAAGCGGCGTCCAGGATGGTTATGGCGCGGTCGACGTCTTGTTCGGTGATAATTAGGGGCGGGATTAGCCGCAGCACGTTGCCGGCGGCGCAGTTAATCAGCAGGCCCTGCTGCTGGCAGCGTTTGACGTATTCGCCGCCTTCCACGGTCAGTTCCATGCCCAGCAGCAGGCCCAGGCCGCGCACTTCCCTGATAAAATGGTATTTATTCTGCAGACCGCGCAGTTTCTCCTCCAAGTATGCCCCTACTCGGGCACAGTTTTCCACCACTTGGTCATCCAGCAGGGTGCGCATGGCGGCCAACCCGGCGGCGCTGGCTAGCGGATTGCCGCCGAAGGTGGAGGCGTGGTCCCCGGGGACGAAGGCGTCGGCGGCGAATTGTTTGGCCAGCATGGCGCCAATGGGGAAGCCACCGCCCAGCGCTTTGGCCAGGGTGATGATGTCGGGATCCACACCGTAGTGCTGGTAGGCCAGGAATTTGCCGGTCCGGCCCAGGCCGCACTGCACTTCGTCGAAAATTAGCAGCAGACCGTGTTGGTTGCACAGTTCCCGCACGCCGGCCAGATAAGCCTGGTCCGCCGCGATGACGCCGCCTTCCCCCTGCACCGGTTCCAGCATTACAGCGCAGGTGTGCGGGCCGATGGCGTTTTGCAGCGCTTCCAGACTGTTGAAGGGCACGTATTTAAACCCTTGGGGCAGCGGCCCGAAGCCCTGCTGGTACTTGGGCTGGCCGGTGGCGGTGATGGTGGCCAGGGTGCGGCCGTGGAACGATTTTTCGGCGGTGATGATTTCGTACTTTTCCGGCCCGTGGGTTTGCTTGGCGTATTTGCGAGCGAGTTTGATAGCGCCCTCGTTGGCTTCAGCGCCGCTGTTGCAGAAAAACACCCGGTCGCAGCAGGAATTTTGCACCAGTAGTTCGGCCAGTTCAGCCTGGGGCTGGATATAGTACAGGTTGCTGACGTGCATCAGCGTTTCGGCCTGCGCTTGGATGGCCTGCACTACTGCCGGGTGGCAGTGGCCCAGGGAGTCCACCGCCAAACCGCCCACAAAGTCCAGGTATTCCCGGCCGTCGGCGTCCCGCAGCAGCGCCCCTTGGCCCTGCACCGGGGCCAGCCCGATGCGCCCGTATGTATGCATCACGTATTTATCGCTCAGGGCGATTATTTCTTTGGTATTCATTTGGGTCACCCTTTCTGAAAGTGTGTCAAAGGAACCGTCCCCTTGGCACACTATTTTACTACCATGGTGCCGACGCCTTCGTCGGTGAAGATTTCCAGCAGGATGGAGTGGGGCACCCGGCCGTCCAGGATGTGGGTGGTGCCGACGCCCTGCTGCAGTGCGTTTACGCAGCATTCCACTTTGGGGATCATGCCGCCGTCGATGACGCCCCGGTCTACCAGGCCGGGCACTTCTGCCTCGGTGATGGTGGATATAAGGGAGCTTTTGTCGCTGCGGTCGGCCAGGATGCCCTCGACGTCGGTGAGAATGATTAGCTTGTCGGCCTTTAGGGCGGCGGCTAGCGCTCCGGCGGCGCTGTCGGCGTTGACGTTATAACTTTCGCCTGCCTCGCCTGCGGCCACCGGTGCCACCACCGGGATGTATCCTTCCCGGATGACGGTCTCCAAGATACCGGGGTTGACCTGCCGCACCTGGCCCACCTGGCCGATATCCACCAGCTCTTCGACACCCTCGGCGGTGCGCACCCGGCCCAGCTTTTTCTCGGCCATCAGCAGATTGCCATCCTTGCCGGACAGGCCTACCGCGCTGCCGCCGATGCTGTTGAGCATCCCTACGATGTCTTTGTTGATTTTGCCTACTAGCACCATCTGGGCAATTTCCATGGTCTCGGCGTCGGTAACCCGCAGCCCGCCCACGAAGGTGCTTTCCTTGCCCACTTTTTTCAGCATGTCGGTGATATCCGGCCCCCCGCCGTGGACAATGACGGGGTGCATGCCTACGTATTTCATCAGCACGGCGTCGGTAAGCACGGCTTTTTTTAGCTCGCAGTTCACCATAGCATGCCCACCGTATTTAATCACTACTGTTTTGCCGTAAAACTTCTTTATATAAGGCAGAGCCTCCACCAGGATGCCTGCTTTCTGCATAGGACTAAGCACAGCCCACTCTCCTCTTTAAGGGGGTCAGTAACGGGGTCAGGCCTGTCGTAACTATACTAACTATCTTATCTTTATATCATGATTTTATAGTTAGTATAGTTACGACAGGCCTGACCCCCTTTTTTGACCTTTTTTTAAGTTCTGTAGCTGCCGTTGATGCGGACGTAGTCGTAGGTGAGGTCGCAGCCCCAGGCGGTGGCTTGGGCGGGGCCTTGTTTTAAGTCGACGGTGAATACTACTTCTTTTTGGGCTAGCACTTTAGCGGCGGCTTCTTCGTCGAAGGGCAGCGCCCCGCCTTTTTCGGCTACTTTAATTGCTCCCAGGTAGATGTCCACCGCCTCGGGGTTGAACGCTGCTCCGGAGTAACCCGCGGCGCACAGCACCCGGCCCCAGTTGGCGTCTTCGCCGAAGACCGCCGATTTAACCAGGCTGGAGGCCGCTACTGTTTTGGCCGCCAGGCGGGCGTCGTCTTCGGTGGC
>JAENYQ010000117.1 GCA_016841675.1 Desulfotomaculum sp. | reverse complement strand
ATAGCAAACGCATGTTCCCCGTGCAATACTTTTCTGTGGCAACTTGATACTCATGTATCAAAATATCAAAGGTCTAAAAAATTAAAGTAAAAATAAAAAATGAACGGGTTTCAAAGTAGGAACTAACTATATGATACGAGGGAGGTAGCTAATAAATATGAGCAGGAAAATAATTTCAATTACTATATGCTTATTAATGCTTAATATAATGGTAGTTGTTCCAAATGCATTTGCAGCAAGAAAAGTATTAAGTGTTCCAGCATATTTCCAACAATATGATGGATGGTGTTGGGCTGGTGCAGACAAATCTATTATTCAATATTTAAAAGGATCTTCACCAAGTTTACAAACTATAGTCAATTATATTCCTGGTGGAGATGATGGTGCTTCCATGAGTGAGGCGAGACAAGCCCTTGCTAACTGGAATGTAACATCATCACTACAGTATAATGCACTAACATATCAAGGAGTTCAATCACAAATTAATAATAATCACCCTATATGGGTTCGGATACAAAATGGTGAAGGGTGGATTGCAAGTCACGCAAATATCATAAGAGGTTATGATACGAGCACTAATTTTGTCCTATATATTGACCCTGCAGATGGTGATTATCATGGGCAAACATACTTAAGTTATGTTAGCGGAATTCACTTGGATGGTAATTTCTGGGAATGGGATGGCTCTATCTTTGATTGCCAATAGAAAGGAGGAGTTAAATTTGGGGAAAATAAAGAAATATATATGTACATTTACCATATTGTTTGTGTTTCTAGTTGGGGGAGTTAGTTATGCAACTTCTCCAGAACAACAAGCCCAAATTTATGCAGAGGAAAATCTATTAAAATACCTAGAAATGGTTGAGCCAAATTATAAAGATTTTCACTATGAGACACAAAATCAAGTGATGAAGTCATGTTTAGGAGAACCTATAAAAAATTTTATTATAAGCCCACAAGAATTTGATGAAAATAAAGATATACTTGAACAAGCAAAACCGTATCCTTTTTATGTTTTTCCCGTAATAGTAGATGGTAACGTAATAACTGACTTTACTGTTGTTCTTATTAAAGGAGAATGGCAAGTTGTAGATATTGGTGGGCATTTAAGTAAAATTATTAACGATAAATCTAACGAAGTAGGGATTGATATAAAGGATAATAACATCTTAAGATACGCTGGTAAAACTTATGTAATTATAAACAAAGATAACAAAGAAATTGGTTACTCACCTTATCTTAGTGAACCAAGTACAGGCCTGGAAAAGGAGAAATTAACAACTTCGGATATTCTGAAAAAGACATTTGCTCACCAAAAGGATGTTCTATTAAAGCTTAAAAAACAGAGCAGCGAACCCGAGGTAAGGGGTATTTCTTCTAACCAAAGCTATATTTTAAGCTTTGACCAGAATACAAACGTATTTGAACGTATTGTTAAATTCGTAAGTCACGTTTATAAATATAACTGTTAAGGCGAAAAAGGTGTTGCCGGTCACTTTAATCTGGACTAAATCCGTCCGTCAGTCAAATTAAAATAGACTAAGAAAAATAACCCTGTTGGTTATAAGACCAGCAGGGTTTTGTTCATTTAAGTGGTAGATTTATCAAAAAAGGAATTGGGTAAATAAAATGCCCTTTGGGTTTAAATAGACCTGGCAGTCGCACAACCAAAAGGGTTACCCACTAAAAGTGTGTGATGATAAATTTACCATATCCACATCCACACTGCACGACATGGACCAAACAAAAAGCCATGAATATGGGCCAAGAGATTGAAGAATGTCCCTATTGCTTGGCCATTTACAGTTTGAAGTACGAATCAATTGCTACTGTTTGGTGCGGGGATCTGGAACTTCCTGGCAACTGGCAGTTCCCCCAATGGGAAGCAGTGCGGCTGTTTCCCATTCAGGTTCCCCAACCGGTTTTGCGTTGTAGTCAGTGCGGCGAGCACATCAAAGCTTAACTTTTTTAAAATTATTTCTCAGCGAGCTGATTATAAGCAGCTATAAAAGCATCTTTTGAGTCTACCAGGGTACCGTCGAAGTCAAAAATGATATACCTATACATGTTTTCACCGTTCTTTCGCTATTCCGGTTCGGGTCATGCGGCATGAATGTATACATTCCTACATTATGCTATAATAAAAAATAACTTTATTTAAAGATTTTAGGGTTAATTTAGCACTATTGGGAGGTTGTAATTATTTGGATACTAAAATAGTAACGGACAGTACATCATATATACCCCATAATTTAAGAAAAGAATATGACATATCCGTTATATCTCTGGGTGTAACGTTTGACCTGGAAACCTTCCCAGAGGAAGGAATAGACAACGACACCTTTTACGATAAAATGGCCAAAAGCAAAACAATCCCTTCGTCATCGCAACCATCACCGATGGATTTTTACAACAATTTTGAAAAAATAATTATAAACCAAAACGCGGTAGTGGGTATTTTTATCTCTGCGGATATGAGCGGCACCTATTCCTCCGCACTAATGGCTAAAAAAATGATTATTGAAAAATATCCGGAAGCGGAAATCGAAATACTTGATTCCAAGTCCAACTGTATGGAATTGGGTTTTGCCGTACTGGCAGCGGCCAAAGCCGCCAAAGCAGGGGCTTCTATAAAAGAAGTTTTAGAGCAGGCCTTCTTGGTCATGAAAAGGAGCAGGTTTTTATTTGTTCCGCACACGCTGGATTATTTACAAAAAGGCGGTCGTATAGGTGGAGCATCAGCACTGTTGGGCTCGTTATTTCAAATACGCCCCATTCTTACTATCATCGATGGCAGGACTGCCCTGCTAAGCAAATTTCGCAAAAAAGAGCGTGCCCTACAGGAAGCGACCCGCATATTTTTAGAAGATGTGAAGCAAAAAGGGCTGGGGGAAGCAATAATTCACCATATCAACTGCAAATCCGAGGCTGCCCGGTTAGCATCTTTGGTCGAAGAAAAATTAGGTGTTAGTTTGCCTGTATACCCCATCGGACCTGTAGTAGGCCTGCATGTGGGACCGGGTACACTGGGAATAGCCTATTATACCCAAAACGATTAGTTGTTATTTTGTTTGGTTTATTTCAATGCCAATAATTTTCATCAGGGCAATAGCATTAGTCGACTTGGAAACCTGGGGCTTAAGGCGGTAATCAAAGGTAATTTCCCGGTCGGATATCTGATCTGTAAAGTGATAATTTTTAATTAAAGGACTCTCATGCTCCAAACGGCTTAATTCCAGGTCGTGGGTGGATACCAACCCGATGGCGGCTAGTTCATTTAAACTTTTGATCACCGCCCGAGCACCTAAAATTCTGTCTTTGGAATTAGTGCCCTTGAAAATTTCATCAATCATAAAAATTATGGACTCCCCGGATCTGGCCGCGTCTATGATCAGCTTGATCCTTTGCAGTTCAGCATAAAAGGTGGAAATGTTTTTCTCCAGATTATCGTTAATATGGATGCTTGTATATACGTTCATCAGAGAACAATTAAATTCTTTAGCACATACAGGAGCCCCGGCATAGGCAAGAATTAGGTTAATCCCTACTGTTCTAAGGAGAGTGCTTTTGCCGGACATATTTGAACCGGTGATGAGCAAAATGGTACCCGGTTTGGGTAGTTCTACATTATTGCTCACGCGTATTTCATCCTTAATCAGCGGATGCCCCAGCGCCACAGCCTTAATCGCCGGTGCCGATTCTGTTATTTGGGGTACCGTCCAGTGGGGATGTTCATAAGCCAGGCCTGCCAGACTGGACAACGCTTCAAATTCAGCCATCACCTCAATCCACTCCCTCAACAACCGGCCCGTACCGCTTCGCCAATTTTCCAGTTTAATCAGCGTCTGCAAATCCCACAGGATCGCTATGTTAATTACCGGGTGGATACTGGAATACCGCAGACCCATCCGGTCAACGATACCAAATAATTTTTTAATTTGCCGAGACGGAGTATCACCATGCTTAACCAGTGTGTCTTTTAATTCTTTTAGCAGCGGGGCATCATAGCTTTCCGGTTCAATACATGCCAACAGGGCCGAACAGCGCTGTATTTCACCAACCGAGCTGCCGGTTTGGTTGAACGTTTGATGAGCCGTTTTGGCGGTAAAAGCCACAACCAGAACCTGAAACCCCAAGGGCACAATCCAAAGATACGGTGTTATAAAATGAAAGTACCCCAGTACGGCCAAAACCAGAGTAATTACGGGGAGCAATAAAAGATACGAAATATATTTGTTTGTATATACCGGCTTATCTTCCGCCCAGGCTAGTAGTTTTTCCAACCGGCCGGTTTTTTTTAGGTTGCCCAGCATTCCTGTGGCCTGAAAATGCTGACGCCAATCCAGGCGCAGGCCAAGCTCTTGGATGGCCTGCTGGCGCTGTTTAATTTCAGCCAAACCGGTTTGAAAACTTAACCAATGGGCTAATCTCTCCTCACCGACGATAGAGGTGGCGGCATTAACGTACTGAAACAACGAACCTTGCCCAAATATGTTCAGGTCCGCCAAGTAACGGTGTTCAGGGTTAATAAAATGCTCCCCTGTGTTAGCAAAATCCAACCATTTGCCCTCAAGGCGCCCGATGGCTGTATCATTAATTTGGACTAAAAACTCTAAATATTGCGCCCGGGCTTTAATACGATTGTGCTTGGCGATAAAAATGATAAATAAAATAATTAGAATACCGCTGCCAAACAGATATACCGGTTTTGCTGACAGGAAAGAATAGGCCAGTGATAAAACCACCGCGGCCATAAAAATCAGCGGACGCAGCAAAACCAACCGGTTGTTCTGCCGCATCACTTCGGCTAGTTTTTCTGCCACATGTGCTCTTTTTGACTGATAAGTTTCGTATATTTGGTTATCCAATTTAATTCTCCATCCATGATTTAAATATTGTGCACCACATCCTTTATTTTAACATTCATTTTAACTTAAAATTTTTTTATTTTACTTTAAGGTGGTTTTAAGCCGGTGCTGTCATTATTATCACAGAAGATTTTTAATGGAAGGTGATAAAAGTGTCTAAAGACAAATACCGCGTTACCCTGGTGACCGGCCTGGTGGCAGCCGTTGTATTGCAAATTGCCCTGGTGGCGGGGGTGTTCTTCTTTGCCCCCGAAGAAAGCTTTTCATCCGTCAAGGCCGGTGCAGTACATGTAGCGGCGGCGTCCTCGTCGCCCGAGGGCACTAACATTGTGGCTGATGTTGTGTCCCGGTGCAGCCCGGCAGTGGTTAAAATTGAAACAACACAGCAGGTAGCTCAGAATATTGACCCGTTTTTTAGGCAATTTTTCAGTGTGCCGGAACAAAAACAGCTGAGACAGCAAGTACAGCAAGGTTTGGGTTCCGGGTTTATCATCAACAAAGACGGCTATATATTGACCAACGAACACGTGATTAGTGAGGCCACTGAGATTAAGGTTTATCTTTCCGAACAGGAGGAACCGCTTACAGCCCGGCTGGTGGGAGCAGATGCAGAGCTGGACCTGGCGGTGCTTAAAGTAGAGACAGATGCGAACCTCCCCCACCTGGAGTTTGGTGATTCGGACGCCGCCCAGGTAGGCCATTGGGTTATCGCCATCGGCAACCCATACGGGTTGGACCACACAGTAACCGCCGGTGTCATCAGCGCCAAGGGGCGTCCGGTAAATATTGAGGAGCGCAATTACAAAAATTTGCTGCAAACCGACGCATCCATCAACCCCGGAAACAGCGGCGGCCCGCTGCTGGATCTTCAGGGTAGCGTAATCGGCATTAACACCGCCATCAACGCTGGAGCCCAGGGCATCGGGTTTGCCATTCCGGCCAATACCGTACAGGAAGTGGTCGATACGCTGATTACCGACGGTAAAATCTCCCGTCCTTTTATGGGGGTTTATCTACAAAACAACACCCCCGAACTAGCCAACCAGTTGGGCCTGACCAGCGAAACCGGGGCCGTTGTTGCCGGGTTGGTGCCCGGTTCGCCGGCTGAAAAAGCAGGCCTGCAGGCAGGGGATGCCATACTGCAAATTAGCAATCAAAAAGTTAACGATGCCGGCGATATCACCGGTTTTATTGAGCAGAGCAAAGTAGGCGATAAAGTGCAATTGCAGATTGAAAACAGCAGTGGTAAAAAAATAATTGTAGTTACCCTGGCGGAAAAATAAAAAAACCAGCCTGCCGTTAATAACCAATAGGATAATGGCTGATGCTGCCGAAAGTTGCATATGAGTTTAATTTTTCACCAAAGACCGGGGGCTAGTTAGATGCGTATTTTGCTTGTCGATGATGATGTAAAAATCACCACCATGATGAAGAGGGTGCTTACCTTCGAGGGGCACGAGGTAATGGTTGCCCCCAATGGTGAAGATGGCTTGCGTATAGCCGCGCAGTTCAAGCCGGAACTGGTCATCCTGGACATCATGATGCCTGGTATGGGCGGGTGGGAAACATGCCGCCGTCTCAGAATAGCAAGCGATGTAGCCATACTCCTTTTAACTGCCAGGGACGAGGTGGCGGACCGAGTGCGGGGACTAGACGCCGGAGCGGATGATTACCTAGTGAAGCCCTTTGCCCTGGAGGAACTGCTGGCCCGGGTGCGGGCGCTGCTGCGGCGCGCCCACCGGAACGACAGCCGGGAAAAACTAACTCTTAACTTTGCCGACCTGTTACTGGATATAGAAAGAAGAGAGCTTCGCCGCGGGGATGAAATAATTCAGTTAACCACCCGCGAATTTGAACTGCTCCGTCTTTTTATGGAACATCCCGGCCAGGTGCTGACCAGGGACGTCATCATGCAGCGCATCTGGGGATACGACTTCACCGGTGAATCAAACGTGCTGGAAGTATATATTGGCAATATCCGACAGAAATTAGAAAAATGCGGCGGTCAGGAACGGTTAATCCATACCGTAAGGGGCGTCGGGTATGTCCTTAAGGGGTGATCAGGTTGTCCCTGCGTTTAAAACTTACGCTTCTATATACCGGTGTGTTATGCCTGGCCCTGGCACTTTTAGCCACGGTGCTTATTTTTACCGCTACGCGTATACTGCACCGCGAAGTAGACGAAAGCATTTCGGCCACTTCCGCTTCAGTTGTAAAATCAACGATGATCAAACAATCGCCCTTTTCACTGCAGGAAATAGTTCTGCCCGACATTAATGTTTTCGCCGCTCCAGACACCTACCTGCAAGTGGTAGATACCCGGGGACGGGTGGTCAGCCACTCTAAAAACTTGGGGCAACAGTACCTGCCGCTAAGCGAATACACCATGGAATCGGCCATGCAAAACCAAAAATTTTATGAAACAGTGCGCTCCGGAGAGCAGGACATCCGGGTATATAATGTCCCCTTGGCCGTAGACGGCCACTTATTGGGCATTTTACAGGTGGGCCGAACCATGGCTACCGTTGATATGCTGCTGGACCGAATGCGGATAATTGTTTTAACCGGCGGGGCCGCCATCGTTATCGTGGCCGGTCTGCTGGGCTGGTTTCTGGCCCGGGCTGCATTAAACCCGGTGGAAAAAATCAGTAGAACTGCCTTGTCCATCCGGGACGGCGGTGATCTGAGCAAACGCATTGATTACTATGGGCCCCAGGATGAACTGGGTCGCATGGTCAATACCCTAAACGATATGTTCGGTCGCTTGGAGGTCATGTACAATCGGCTGCAGGAAAGCTACGACCTGCAGCGCCGCTTTGTGTCCGATGCCTCCCATGAACTGCGCACACCGCTGACCACTATCCGCGGCAACACCGAGTTTATTCTGCAGACGCCGGACCTGGACGCCAAAACAACCCGGGAAGCTATGGAGGACATCGCCGGTGAAGCACGCCGGCTGACCCGGCTTTTAGAGCACATGCTGGCTCTGGCCCGGGCCGATGCCGGCTTTGAGCTGGAAAAAAAGGCTGTTGCGGTGGAGCAATTATGGGAAAACATTGCCAGGCAGGCCCGTTTTTGGGCCGGGGGCAGAAAACTGGAATTGTCCGGCCAATACCCGGCGGGGAAAATGGTGGAGGCCAGTACCGATTATCTGAGCCAGCTAATATTTATCCTGCTGGACAACGCCTTCAAATACTCGGCACCGAACACCGGTGTGGAACTGGCGATGCGAGAAGAACCTAAAGGCCGGCTTGAAATTACGGTGGCAGACCGGGGACCGGGCATAGCCCCGGGGGATGAAGAATTAATTTTTGACCGGTTTTACCGCAGCCAGGAAGCCCGGGCCAAAGAAGGATCCGGGCTGGGCCTTTCCATTGCCCGATGGATTACCGAGCAGCACCGGGGGAACATTCGAGCCGCCAACCGCCCAGGGGGCGGCAGTATTTTTACAGTACTGCTGCCACTGACCAAGGAGTAACACGTTCTATTGCTGTTCATCTCTTATAAAACTTGATTAAAGTTGTCCAGGAGGATATACCGGCTGGCTCCTATCATAAAAATACTCTTTAGGGTGTCATCCTGAGCGTAGCGAAGGATCTTAAAGAAAGATTCTTCATTGCGTTCAGAATGACAGAATTCATGTATTCATAGCAATTACCATGCGTGCCCGCACCACGATAAACGAATACGACTTA